>NZ_JBICHO010000444.1:0-9565 GCF_043100905.1 Rhodopirellula sp. JB055
CACGACGAACTGCAAGTCAAAGTAGATTCCGATTTGTTCGAATAACGTGTCGGACAACGTGAAGAAGCGAACTTCGATCGTTATCTGCAGGTTTTGCAGGCGGCGAAGCGACTCCAACAAGTCAACGATTTGGTCGTGCACATCGCTCGTCGTGCTGACGACCAGCGACAAGTTTTGCGGGTACGGAGCCATCGTGCCGACGCCCCCGAGTGCTTCCCACGATTCCGGTTCAATCGTTGTTTGGATCAACTGCATCAGTTGGCTGAAGTCAGCCATGGATTGTCCACCCAAACCGCTGGGGCTGCTGGGCGATGCCAATCCGCCAGCCGAGCCGAAACTGCCGCCGGTGTTGTACTGGCCCAGCATGTTCGGGCTCATCGATGTCGCTGAATTGTTACCAGCGAAACCGCCCAACCCCGATGCCGAGACTGGTACGACTTGGACATCGGTTTGCGGGTTGATCATTTGGTAGGCGTTTCGCAACGCACCACGCAAACCATCGTCGTAACCAGTGATGAAGTTCGGGATGGGCGTGACCAAGTCAGCGACTCGGTACGTCCGGCGTTCCACCATTTCTTGGCGAGCCGCTTTGCTGGTCACGTTCAGGACTTCGTTGTCGATCACGTGAGTCAGGTCGAGGTCACCCAAGATGATGTTCAGAGCACTCTTCAGCGAAATTCGCGTCGAGATGTTTTGCGAGACCGGGGTCTCACGGCTCATGCGAATGGAGGCCAAGGCTCGGTTGTCGATCACGATCGGCACACCGGTCATGTTCGACAAATCATTCAGGACTTCGCCCAGTGGACGATCGCGGTATTTGACTTCGACTTCGGTCGCAAGTTTGCGTTTGATCTCTTGTTCGCGAGGCGTCAGGCTGGAATCAGCGTCGCCCTGCAATCGTCGACGGGACAGTTCTTCCCAAGTTCGAATTCCAGGGAACTCGAACGGACGATCGGGATTCTGTGGAACGGAGGCGCGGTCGATGGCGAGCATTTCACGATTGAAATTGTCCTCCTTGTCCGCACTGATCTCTTCGTTCATTTGGATGCGAACGCCCATGCGGCTGCTGTGGAACATGCTTTGGGCGATTGGCGAACCGGGTTTCAGTTCACCGACTTGTTTCGCGATCACTTCCGCTTCTGCGAAGCGACGATCTTCCATCAAATCATTGAAGGTTTCGACCAACGATGAGATTTCATCGTCGATGCGCGCTTCTTTCGCGGCGTCGGTCGCCATTTCTTCGCGAACGGCCGCGTTGGCGAGGTCCAGTTGAATTTCTGCTCGATGCTGCTCGACGTAGGTCTTTTGATCCGTCAAAGCACGGTCGACCATCGCGGCGAGCGATGCCTTGGAGGCTTGGTCGATGTTGGCACCTTCGACACGACGACGAAGACGTTCGAGATCGTCGACCGCATCCATTGGTGCGTCGGTGCGTTTCTCGTTGGCCTTGGACAATTCCGTTGTGATCTCGCGATACAAACGACGGGTTTGCTGTTGGGCTTCGAGTTCGGCTTTGTCCATTGCCGTCAGCGGTTGATCCGCCGATGGCGAAGGCAAACGTGACGGTTGCAACAACGTCAGCTTGTCTTGCAGGGCGCGTCGCGTTTGTGTGTCCAGTTCGGACTCAAACGTCCAGGCTTTCACAAACGCTTGTCGTGCGTCGGTTTTCTTTCCTTGGGACAACAGATCCATTCCTTCGCGGAACAGACGATCGCCTTCGGAGTTGCCCAGTGGTGCCGTCGCTTGAACTTGAGCGATGCCACCAGGAACTGGGCTGGTACCGCCGGCTTGTTGCACCATGGATGGTGCACCGGCAGTGGTTTGCCCACTGGTTTGTTTGATCGGGTTGGCAGCTTCCTTGGTCAGAGCGTTCAGGTCCAAGCCGGTCCGACGAGCGGCGGCTTGCGAGTCGAGAAGCAATTGCCAGGGGCGAGCGTCGCCGGGTTGGAATTCATGCTCTTTCAATCCGAAGGATTGGGCTTGGTGAGCCAGCAGGTAAGCGTTCTTGACATCGCCCTTGTCCAGTGCGGCGCGTCCGGCAGCAACCAATCGCAACGTTTCCGTGCGACGGACAGCCAACGGCAACGAGGCAGGCGTCTGTTTCGATGTCGCGTCCGCTTTCGCGGGCGTATCGATTGGGGGCAATGCGATTTGGGCCGATGCGTTCGGGACTGCGACCACGGTCGACAGCAACGAGGCAATGGACAGCGACACCAAGGGGCGTGTGACCTTGCGTCGCCATCGAGATTCCGGCGTTGTCATCAACGGTTCCTTGGCAGAGGCCTCTTCAGCAGAGGCGCGTGTCGGCGAGGCCATCGAGTGACCCAATTCATCCTTGGCCTGTCCCTCGGGACATGACCGGTTCCGCCTGGGCGGATGGTACGAGCGGTTCAACGCGACTCTCCTTCTTCGCGTGAGACATGAAATCCATAAAGTGCCGGAAAGCTCTCGCCCAGACTCACACTCGGTGGACTGGTTGTCGGCCGTGAACACAGGAGTGTTCCGCGTTTCGAACTGGTCTCCTCAGTGAATTCCATCTTCATGACGGGAATTCCCCAATGAGTCAGCACGAAAACCTTCCTAGCGAGGTTGGCAATACGAATTGCAGACAACCAGTGTCAACACGGCTTTCAGTGATCAAATCGAATTTTTGTCAACCTGAAAACTCGGTTTGCGCATGAAACTGCTCGCCCGCCGGTTTGCCGAGCAATTTCTGGCCCCAAACCAACGAGCCAGGTGGCCCCAATGCAACCTGAGCGGCACCGGGAAACCAGAAAGAGGAAGATGAATTGGCCTCAATGGCGAATTCAGGCCAATTGGGGGCGGTCGCGGCCCAGCATCCGGTCCAGCGAATCAGACGTTTGATAGATCAACGCTTCGGGGAAATGGGCGTACGGGTGGAAATACTCGAACGTCAGGTAACCGTCGTAACCAATCGTGTCAAAGGCCTCCAAAACCGCAGGCCAATTGGTGGTGCCATCGAGCAACGGCCGAAACGCTTCGAGTGAGTGATCGGATCCCTTTTTCGTGTATTCCTTCAAATGCACGTTCTGAATTCGATCGCCCAGGATAGGAATCCAGTGTTCCGGGAATTGGTACTCCATGATGTTCCCGGTGTCGAAGTGCACTCGCACGTGATCGCTTTGAAAGCTGTCGACGAAGTCCGCCATCTCCATCGGCGACATCAGAAAACCGTTGAAGAAGATGTTCTCCATGTTCAACTTCACGTTCAGTTTCTCGGCTTGCGGCAACAGTTTGCCAATCGCCTCCCGAGCCCGGCGGTCACAGACGTCGTTGGGCGTCGGGTCGTGGTCCTCTCGCCATGGCATGTGCACGGCACCTGGAACCACCAGCAGATTTTCAGTGCCCAGGTCATGCGCCGCTTGAGTCATTTTGCCGGCCAGTTCCATTCCCCGGGCTCGCTCTGCAGGGTCGTTGCTGGTCAGTGGGTAAGGCCAAAACAGGAACGAGCACACGCCACTGATTTCGATTCCGATGTCGTCGGCCATCTTGCGGATCTCGGTGAACTCTTTGGTTCCCGATTTCGGTGACAGATCACTGTCGAGGTCGTAGTTCAGTTCGATGCCGTCGAACCCTGCGTCCTTGGCCAGTTGCAAGCACTCCTTCAGAGACATTTTGTCCGGATAGGGAAACGCCCACAGGTTGATCGACTTTTTGAAGGAATACTTGGGCGCGGATGCAGGGATCGGCGCCGCGGCGGCAGTCGTCGGGGTTTGTGCGGATCCCGCGGCGATAGCGGCACTGCCGAAGGCGGCGTAGCTCAACCATTGGCGACGATCAACGGCTGACTTGGAACGAGGGTTTGGGGCAGAGCTCACGAGCGGGGATCCTTTTTCAATACCGAGGACAATGGGCCGAGGACAATGGGCCGGGGACAATGGGCCGGGGACAATGGGCCGGGGAAAATGGGCCGGGGACAACGGATGACACCGATAGCCTAGCCGACCCCTTGCGGCCGTTGTGGAATCGGGGAACACCTCCGGGAATGAACCTCCGGTTCCAGCACCGTGTCTGGTTGTTTTGCGGCGTGTTTCCGGTGCCAAGCGGGAGCAAACCGAAGCGGCAATTCTACCCTTTCAACGTTTGAGCAATCGCGTCACAATGCGGCTCCTTTTGATCCTTCGTACCGGCGAATAGACGTGAACGCACCCGAACCATCTGACTCGGCCACCCCCGATAAAACGCCGTCCAAGCATTTCATTCGCCAAGCGATTGACGCGGATTTGGCGAGTGGACGCTTCGACGGAGTGGCCACGCGGTTTCCGCCGGAACCCAACGGGTACCTGCACATTGGGCACGCGAAAAGTATCTGCCTGAACTTTGGGTTGGCCAAAGAATTGAACGGCACATGCAACTTGCGTTTCGATGACACCAACCCGGTCAAGGAAGACACGGAGTACGTTGATTCGATCCAAGAGGACGTGCGTTGGTTGGGTTTCGAGTGGGACAACTTGCACTTCGCCAGTGACTACTTTGACCAACTCTACGAGTGGGCCGAACAACTGGTGAAAGATGGCAAGGCCTACGTGTGTGATCTGAACGCCGAAGAGACACGCACCTATCGAGGCACGCTCACCGAACCGGGCAAGAACTCGCCGCATCGTGATCGCACGCCAGAGGAAAACCTGGAACTGCTGCGTGCGATGAAGGCGGGCAAGTTCAAAGATGGTGAGAAGACGTTGCGGGCCAAGATCGACATGGCCGCACCGAATATCAACCTACGTGACCCGGTGATGTATCGAATCGCTCATGTGCCGCACCACCGGACCGGTGACAAATGGTGCATCTATCCGATGTACGACTGGGCTCACGGGCAATCGGATTCCCTGGAAAAAATCACGTTTTCGATTTGCACGTTGGAGTTCGAACACCATCGCCCGCTTTACGATTGGTACTGCGAAAACCTCGGCATTCATCACCCTCGCCAAATCGAGTTTGCTCGTTTGAACATGACCTTCACCGTCATGAGCAAACGCAAGTTGTTGCAATTGGTGAAGGAAAAACACGTCACCGGTTGGGACGATCCTCGGATGCCGACTTTGGTTGGTTTGCGCCGCCGCGGCTACACGCCTGAATCCATTCGAGCGTTTTGCGCGGACATCGGTGTGGCAAAATTCAACAGCACGATCGATGTCGTTCGCTTGGAAAATGCTGTTCGCGAACATCTCAATTCGGTCGCCCCGCGGCGGATGGCTGTGTTGGATCCGGTCAAACTGACCATCGCGAACTGGCCCGAAGGCAAGGTCGAGATGATGAAGGCAATCAACAACCCCGAAGACGAATCCGCGGGCAGTCGCGAGATTCCATTCAGTGGTGAGTTGTACATCGAGTCGGGCGATTTTCGCGAAGAAGCACCTCGCAAGTTCTTCCGGTTGAAGAAGGGCGGGGCGGTTCGTTTGCGATCTGGATACATCGTGGATTGTCACGACGTGGTCAAAGACGCGGACGGAAACATCACCGAAATTCTGTGCACGTACGATCCCGAAACGAAGAGCGGCGAAGACACCTCCGGCCGCAAGGTCAAAGGCACGATCCACTGGGTCAGTCGAGAGCAAGCCAAGAAAGTGACGGTGCGAAATTACGACCGATTGTTCAACGTCGAGAACCCGGATGCGTCCTCGGAGACAGGATCGTTCCTGGATCACTTGAACCCGGATTCGCTGGCCACGTTGACCGCGCATGTGGAGCCCGCTTTGGCGGAAGCCGCCGTTGGCGATCGTGTCCAGTTCGAGCGACTGGGGTACTACGTCGTGGATCCTGATTCGACCGGCGACGAAATGGTGTTCAATCGCATCGTTCCGCTGCGTGATACCTGGGGCAAGATCGAAGCGAAGGGCAAGAAGTAGCTCGCCGCGAATTCTCCGTCGCCGGATTCGCCAGGATTCGGACTCTCTTCGTAGCCGGATTCGCCAGAATTCGGACTCCGTCGATGGTCGTCAGGCACCGAGGTTACTCGGTGCTCGCTTCGTGTCTGCACTGTGAAGATCAAGGTCAACGCAGATCAGAGTCAACGCAAATCACAGGCTGGATGTCGATGCCACGATCTAGGCGAGGTCGAAGGTATCTAAGAGAGGTCGTAGACTTGGCTGTAGCGGGTTCGCAGGCTTTGGATCAGTGGTTTCGCTGTGAGTGGTTTGCCGCTGGCTTGCTCGACCAGTTCGTCTGCGGTTCGTGTGCGGCCAAGCTCATGAACGTTCTTGACCAACCATTCTCGAAGCGGTGTGAAGTTGCCTTGGCGAACCATGGAGTCGATGTCGCCGAGTGAATCCTTGGCCGCGTTGTACAACTGTGCCGCTGCCAAATTTCCCAGCGTGTACGTCGGGAAGTAGCCGATCAAACCGGCGCTCCAGTGAACGTCTTGTAACACACCGTCGGCGGCTGATGGTGGTCGCACACCGATGACTTGTTCGTAGGCATCCGCCCAGGCGACGGGCAGATCATCTGTAGAAAGTTCGCCGCTGATCAAGGCTTGTTCCAATTCGAATCGCACGATGATGTGCAGGTTGTAGGTGGCTTCGTCTGCTTCGACACGAATCAATGATGGCGACACTGCATTGAAACAGCGATGCAAATCGGCCGCGGTGGCGCTGCCCAATTGTGCCGGAAAGTGCTGTTGAATCTGAGGTGTGAAGTGTTCCCAGAACGGGAGGGTTCGGCCGACCAAGTTTTCCCACATTCGGGATTGGGACTCATGAATACCCAGGGAGGCGTAACTGCCGGGGGGCAATCCAAACCAGTCATCTCGCATGCCTTGTTCGTACAGCCCGTGCCCGGCTTCGTGCAGTGTTCCAAAGATGCTGGTCGGCAAAAAGTTTGGCTCGTAGCGAGTCAGGATCCGGCAATCGGATGGGCCAAGCGTGGTGCAGAACGGGTGAGAGGTTTCATCCAGTCGGCCGCGATTGAAATCAAATCCAATGGCTTGGGCCAGCACGAGTGAGAAGGCGCGTTGGGATTCCGTGGGGAACTTTTGTGTGATCAACGACGTGTCGACTTGCCTTGATGAATCTTTGATCTCACCGATCAACGTCACCAGTTCGCTTCGCAAGTCCGCGAACGTATCGGTCAGGGCGGCCGCTTTCGCGCCCGGTTCGAATTCGTCTAGCAACGCCTCGTACACCGTTTGGTTGTCCGATTTCAGCAGTTCGCCGGCTTCTCGTTTGAGCGAAAGCATTTCGTCCAACACGGGCTGGAACATGGCGTAGTCATCTGCCTTTCGTGCAGCGTCCCATTGGCCTTGCCCGCGAACGCAGCACGAAGCGGTTCGCTGAACCAGGTCGCTGGGCAGTTTGCATTGGCGGCGATAGTCGTCGGCGAGGCATTTCAGCGTCGCTCCGATGTCGCTGTGCGGATCGCTGGCCGCATCCCAGTCGGCCAGGGACGCGAGTTGTTCTTCAATCGCGGGGGCGGGTTGCAGGCGATGAACCAACCCGCGCAGATGGGCGACCTGTTCGGCGCGGTAATCGCTGCCGCCGCGTGGCATTCCAGTGCGTTCGTCCCATTCCAACAGGTCGGCGGTGGTGGAGAGTTTGGCTGCGTCGCGAAAGGTTTGGCAAAGAGCGTCGAAGGTGGACGCGTGATCGTTGGTGGTTTGGCTCATCTGGGTGGCTCCATGAAAAATCCCCGGCACAAATGATTGTGCCGGGGACGTTGTCATGTTCGCTGACGTTTGGCAAGCCGACGTGAGCGAGTTCGTTCTTTGACGCGGCCTAGAAGATGTCGCTGGTGTCGATGATCTCTTTCGAACCGCGAGTGCCCAGAGCACCCCAGATGCCGTAGACGCTTTTGGCGCCGTCGATAAGAGGGGCCGATTGCTGGTTGCCAGTGTCAATGCTATCGGTGATGAATTTGACGGCACCGTCGCCCATCAAGACGTGGGCACCACCTTGGTGGCGGCTGCTGCACGACGAGATGCCTTGACTGGCGTCGTTGCCTGAGAAACAGTTCAGCGAGTTGGGTGGCTTGATGGTTTGGAACGACGTGTACTGGATCCGTCCATCGGCCCAACGTCCACCTCGGATTTGATTGCCGGTTCCCAGGTTGCCTGGCAACGCGGAATTGGGAAGCCAGAATTGAGGACGGGCTGGGTCCACGCCACCATCACAAAACGTTGGATCGGTGATCGCTGAGGATCCGGCGTTGAGTTGGAACTCCGCGATCAACTCACGGGCACCGATGGTTGTAGCGACTTCGCCCATGGCGATGGTGTTGGACAAACCGTCCAAGCAATCGCGGAACTTGAGTTGGTGGCGTGACCAGAACATCCCGCGGTTTCGTGAACGCGCCAGTGAGGCCCAATTGTTGTTGTCGTTCGTTGCACGGCCTTTGATACCGGCTTCCCCGGAGTTGATGCCGCCGTCTTCGTAGATTCCGCGTTCGTTGCGACCACCGGAGTGAACCAATTCAATCGCATCACCAAGGCAGAAAGCGAAGTTGGATCGCCCAAGAGCTGGCAGGCCAACACCTGGATCGCTGGGGCAGCGAAGTGTTGGGATGTTGGTCATCCACGGGGGAAAGTCGGTTCGCCAAGGTCCAGGGTTGATCAGCATGCCACCACCGGGAAGTTGGTACGGGTTGGTAACCGTTTCCCAGATGCCCTGTTGTTCCATGAACGGGGTCAAGCCGACCAAACCGCTCAAGTACAGACGCTGGGTTCTGGCAGAGTCCGCTGTCGTGGTGTAATTCGTCCCGGTCATTTGCTGCGGCAGTGCGTTGAATGCCGAGTGATAGTTGTGGACGGCCAGTCCCATCTGTTTGAAGTTGTTGCTGCAGCTCATTCGCCGGGCGGCTTCGCGAGCGGCTTGGACGGCGGGCAGCAACAGCCCCACCAAAACGCCAATGATGGCGATCACGACCAGGAGCTCCACCAGCGTGAAGGCTCCTCTGTTTTTTGAGTTCATCAAAGAAATCCTAAAAAATGCCGAGGGTACCGACCCAGTTGTCGAGGCGACTCGCGCAGCCCGCACCCAAGAAGAAAATAGAGTCAGATCAGTCGCGATCGCTACTGATCCATTTCCTCGAGATAGGCGTCTTGTTCAGCCTGCTGCTCGGGAGTCATTTGGCTCGGGTCCGTCACCGTTTCCGAGGTGCTGGATGGGCAACCTGTGACGGTCAATGAAACCGCTACCAGAGCCAACGCCAAAAGCTTCGAAAGAGAATCCATGGAGGAAACCACCGTTTGAGAAGAGAAACATACGAAACACAGGAAGGTGGTCCTCCCCGCTATTTAGAGATAGCGGGGAGTGCTCCTGCATTAGGCCTCGCCAAAGTTACAGGCAAACTGTGCATTGGCAAGTGAATCATCGCACAAAAAGGATGAGGGTTCTTACCTAGTGGCGTTTTATTGAGCGTTGCGGTCTTCGTGTGAACGGCGCATTCGCGTTGCCTTCCACTGCGAAAGCGACTGAGAAGCGGTCTAAGGCCAGAGCAGGTCTGTAGACTTTTTCTCGTGAATCAGGCGACGTCTGGTGCTTTTACGAGATAGGAGTGAGGTCGCGACCACTCTCTTTTGTTCTCTGGTTCAGTCTTGTTTGTCTATAGAATAGTA
>NZ_JBICHO010000445.1:0-9839 GCF_043100905.1 Rhodopirellula sp. JB055
TGTAGGCCGGTGGTTGGTATTGAACTTCGGTGACACTGACGACGGGCGTGTCGCGGATCGTCCACTCAAACGGTCCCGCTACCGCGTCGCCAGCCACAATCTCATAACGCTGAACACCAGTGGCTTGATGCGATACACGGATCGATGCGGTGTGAGCGACGGTCGAACGGTTGGCAGTTGCCTCATCGACTTGCATCTTGGTGACGCGTCCTTCGGAAACGCCGTCGCCAGACGTGCTGGTGGGTTCGTCCGAGCTCAGCCAGCGGAACTCGACTGTTTCCTTGTCTCGCAGGCCACGAACGTTGGCAGAAACGTCCACCGTCCGTCCAGCCAGAATTTCCGCATCGCCGGGTTGAACGTTGGTGATCTGGACTCGGTTGGCAGGCCGAATGTCGGCCGCCGGAGCCACCAGTCTCGCGGCCGATTGCAATGCGTTCTTCGGGGACGCGATCGCATAGATCACCAGCACGGATAGCAACGCGATCGTCGCGATCCACCACTGCAGCAGCCCGGTGGCTTCTTCAGGCAAGGCATCGATTGAACGCAGTTTCGCAGCGGTGGTTGCGCCGATGGACTGAACGACTCGTTTGGAAAGCTGGGCTTTGGACGCTGATTGGTTGGCCGAATCCGGAGCCGTCAGCGTGACGTAGCTGGAAAGCGCGTGTCCCAATTCGGGATGGTCTCGTTCGAGAGCTCGGGCGGCGTAGTCGGCTCGGACCGATGATCGCAGCACAGGCCAAACCGAACGAACGACATGAGCGATCGCGGCGACGATCGCGAAGGTAGCGATCACCACTCGGCCCGTTGTTCCCGGTGACCAGATCCACTGGTCCATCACGATCCAGGCCAGCATCACGGCCATGCCCACCAAAACCCCGCGAAGGATTTGGCGTGTCAGTTCGGCTCGCCAGAGCGCGGAACGAGCCGCATCGATTCGCGATTGAATCAGGGTGTCGTACGCCGGTTTCGCTGCTGCGGCGGACGCCCGAGATTCGGGGCCGGCGGCGGGCGTTCGAGAACCGGAAGGGCGGGGGGACGAAACGACGGACACGCGGTCTCACCAAAAAGAAATCATAGATAACGTCGCGAACAGCCGATGGCGACAAGAACGATGGCACTCACAACCGAATCATTCCTAACACGCTCATTCTATTTGATCGGCGATCCGAGTACCTTGGAACCAGCGATCGCCTCCGGCAAAACATTGGTTCGATGGAAAGGTGTATGTTATTTGCAGCGAACAAAGTTCAGTTGCTTAGCGTTGTCTGGGTAGTTGAAACGCTCCAATCGGGGAGGCTTTGTTCGTTTGCAACGATTTCGCGGGCGGCGGTTCCGATCCACCGGGCTGTTTTGTTCGAGATTTGTTTTCAGTGAACGATCATTGTGAACATATTGGGGTGCATCAAGGAAGCGGATTGACCGGGCAGCACGCTGCTCCAAGATCTTGAACTGTTGTCGGCCACTTTCAGTCGACTTTTCGATCCGGCCGCATTGGGGCAAGATACAATCGGCGATTCGTGAGATTGACACCGTTTTCAGTCTGACGCGGCACGGATTTCAACCTCAACCTTTTCTACCTATTTCCAAATCGGCCATGAGATACGCTTTTCGGCTCGCAGAACTGCTTGGGCACACTCCTGATCGGCGCAAACGCCCCGGTACGATCAAAGCGATCGTCGAACACACCGGATTGGATCGACACCAGGTGGCTTCGCTGCTTAAAAACGAAGCCAAATACATTCCGCTGGACGCCTTGTCGCGTCTATGCGACTACCTGATCGATCAGGGGCACGCGACGGCGGATCAATTGCCGGGTGCGTTGTTCGCTGTCAACGCAGAAAACTTCTGGGAGCAACTGGCTCGCCGAAACGACATTGAAATTGTGGTCGGGGTTCGGCAAGGCGAGGGCAACAACTCGCCCGAAAACGCCATGGTCGTGGCCAGCGATTCGGTGTTGGTTGGCGAATTGCTCAACGGTATCTCGACCTTAGGTGGTGTGGCCAAGCATATCGGCGAAGGCCCCGAGTCCACCGCAACGGCGTCCGTGCCGATGCCCGACCGGATTCAACAATCGTTGGTGTGGAGCCCCGGCCAAGTCACGTTGGAAGACGCTCGAGCTCGTGCGACGGAAGTCTTCCAAGGCTTCACCGAGGCCCAAGGCGATCGCGGAATCGTTTGCATCGGCAGCGTGAAGAGCAACCCGGCTGTTGAGCTTTTGTTCTCCGACGCGTTCGGATGCACTCCGTTCGTGACCGAAGATGACGTCGATGATGTCTCGGCTCGCAGTTGCCCATTCTTCCTTCGTTACCGTGACAACGACCCCAAACCCGGTGCCGCTTCGGCCGGGATGCGGTTGAGCAAGAACATGGACGCCCCTGAACCGGGCTTCTACTACGAAAAAGACGACGGCACGTGGGAGTACGCTGGCGGTCAAGGCAAGGACACCGCGTTGGTGTTCTACCTGTTCCACGAAGCCCTCGGTCGCCTGGACATGGTGCTCAGCGGTTTCTCCGGCCGAGCCACTCGCTTGTTGGCCAAGACGCTGGCCATCCGCGGCGAAGAATTCTGGCCACCTGTCTATCACGAAGCAGGCGTCCAAGTCGGTGCGTTCTTGGTTCAGTACGACGACGCGGAATCCAAACCCAGCCGCGACGATTTGCTCTACAACACTGGAGGAGCTGCCAAGATCATGCCTCTGTCCCGCGAAGCGATCGCGCGCCGAATGGCTCGCCGCTAGGCCGAAACCGAGCTCGTACGATGGACTTCCAAGTCCGTCGTGCTGGCGTCTTTGACGGGCTAGTGGTCTGTCAAATCTAAAGGTGAAGGTTGATCGTAGTGGGCGAGGCGACGAGTCCTTGGTTTTGATGCCAGTTCAGGACTCGTCGCCTCGTCCACTGCCCTGAAAATGAGTCGTGACAGACCACTCGAAAGCCCGCCATGCGGATTTTGACGCCCGTCGTGGGGTGTCATTCGTCCATGGAAACGATCGGCCGCGAACCTGAAAGCGGGTGTTTTGAAGTTGCGCTTTTCTCCAAACCCGAAGCGTCAGCGAGGGAAAAATATCTCCAAACCCGAAGCGTTAGCGAGGGACAATAGCTCCAAACCCGACGCGTCAGCGAGGGAAAATATCTCAAAACCCGAAGCGTCAGCAAGGAAAAAACGATGTGGACGTCGCCTCGCTGACGCGTCGGGTGATGAAAAAAACAATGCCTCACGCAACAGCGCAACTTCAAAAAGCGGGTGCGGGGGTCTCGGGGGCGACTCGGGCCTTGTTTAGCTCACCAGCTTTTTCAACTTGCCGGGGGCTGTTTCCCGTTGCGTTTGCGTCTGGAAAGACCAAACTAAACCCCCGTCGTCCCTCCCCACTTTGTTTCTCCGTCTCCTGACCACTCATGTTTGATTGCGTTGCACTCGTCGGTGCCACCGGTGCCGTCGGCCGAATCGTTCTGGACCAGCTCCACGCTCGCAAGTTCCCCATGCGGAAACTGCGTTTGCTTGCCTCGGCTCGCAGCGCCGGCACCGAAGTGCGTTATGGCGACGAAATGCTGACCGTCGAGCTGATGGAACCAGCGGCTTTTGAAGGCGTCGATCTGGTCATCGCCAGCACGCCCGACGAAGTCTCTGCCGAGTTCACCCCTTGGGCGGTCAAAGCCGGCGCAATCGTGGTCGACGAAAGTGCGTATTGGCGGATGGATCCAACTGTGCCGTTGATCGTTCCCGAAGTGAACCCTGACGCGGTCGATGGTCACCAAGGTGTCATCGCCAGCCCCAACTGCAGCACGACACAGATGGTCGTCGCACTGGCACCACTGCACAAAGCCGTGGGAATTCGTCGGGTCATCGTCAGCACCTACCAAGCGACCAGCGGAGCTGGCTTGGCTGGCAACGTCGAACTGGAATCCAGCACGCGTGCCAGCCTCGACGGGCAATCGCATTCGCCAGAAACTTTCCAGCATCCGATCGGGTTCAACCTGATCCCGCAGATCGGTTCGGAAAAGCATCTCGGCTACACCAGCGAAGAGATGAAGATGGTCCACGAGACCCAAAAGATTTTGGGCGACGATACCATTCAGGTCTGCCCGACCGCCGTTCGTGTGCCTGTTGCGATCGGACACAGCGAATCGATCTTGGTCGAAACCCGCGAACCGATCACTGCCGAAAAAGCTCGCGAGCTTTGGGATGCAGCCGACGGGATCACCGTGGTGGATGACTTGGATTCCAAGTCCTACCCCATGCCACGTGATTGCGACGGCAAGGACGATGTCTTCATCGGTCGAATCCGCCAAGACATCAGTTCTGAAAACGGAATCGCGTTCTGGTGCGTCAGCGATAATCTTCGCAAAGGTGCCGCAACCAATGCCGTTCAAATCGCCGAGTTGTTGGCCAACAAACATCAGCCCTCCGCCGGATAATGAGCTGAGCCATCGTGTCATACCCTTCTGAATGCCGGATGCGATCATGAAACAAGTCGTCACCGTCGTTTCACCGCATCTGGCCGAGAACGTTCTCGCAGCCCTTCGTCGGGCTCCGCTGGAAGGGTTGAGTGTGATGGAGGTCAAAGGTTATGGCCGCCAAAACAGCTACCTGGATCAGTACCAAGACACCGAATACTCAGAAGCCTTTGTTCCCAAGGTCGAGATCACGCTCTGGGTCGATGACTTGCGCCTCGAAGAGGTGCTGGACAAGATCGTCGCGGTCACTCGCACCGGCCGCATCGGCGACGGCAAGATCCTGGTCATGCCGGTTGCGTCGTTCATTTGATCGAAGCAAGTTCGCGTCATAACCCGCCGCGTGAGCAAGGCCGCGCGCAACCTATCAGCGTCGTCGTCCGCAACGATTCGCTAGACGAGAACCGGGCCTAACGGCCGTCGGCTAATTGATGCTGTGATTCTCCGTCGCCCGTAGCTGGAATCGCCAGATTCCAGATCCCCGCTACGCCTTCGTAACACGCAGCGTTAGCAAGCCCGCGCGCAGAGCCCCGCTACCATCAGCATTCTCGCAAGCTTAGGCATCGTTCCTTTGCCACCACGATGTGGTCCAGCACTGAGATGCCGATCAGCTTGCCAGCCTCCGTCAAACGCTCCGTCACCGCGTGATCTTCCCGACTCGGCGTGGGATCACCCGACGGATGGTTGTGCACCAACAACACCGCTGCGGCCGCGTCTCGGATCGCCGGCCGAAAAACTTCGCGAGGATGCACCAGCGAACTGTCCAGCGTGCCAACGGTGATGCGATGCGTGCGAATCGGTTTGTGCTTGGTGTCCAGCGTCACGATGTGGAATTCTTCCTGCACCGCGTCGCCGGCCAGGTAAGCGAACTTCTGCGCGCAGTACTCGGTCGCTTCCGTGGTGCTGGTGATTTTGACGATTTGCACCGGGCGTTCGCGAGCCGCTTCGGTCGCTCGGCGGCCCAGTTCAATGCCCGCCATGATTTGGCAGTAACTGGCTTTCGTCACTGCTTTGGTGATGTGTCGCAATTCCGAAACGCTCTGTTCGCGAATGGCGTCCAGTTCCTCGTCAAAATGGTTGGCCAGCTTCGTGCCTCCCGTCGTGGCTGATTCGCCGACCACGCCGACACGAATCAAAATCGCCAGCAAGTCTGCGTTGGACAGCGATGCCGCACCATCACGCAACAAACGTTCTCGAGGTCGTTCTTCTTCCGGACGCTCTTTGACTTGATCGCCATGAATCTGATCTTGGATCCAGCGGTCGATCAATTGGATTGGGTCGGTTGAGGCCCATGTGTAATGCAGTTCATCGTCGGAATGAACGCGTTCGAGCACACCGGCTCGCACCACTGCGTTGATGGTTCGAGTGACAAATCCTGCTTGGGTTTCTTCCACCAACTCAGAAAGTTCGCTTTGGCGAAACTGAGAGTGATAGGCCAACGGGTAGAGGATGGCTTGCAAACGTTGACGTCGGGTTTCGCTCATCGGGCAGCTCTTCGTCCTCGAACATCTAGGAATTCCAACACAGCGAAGATAACCTAAATTCACTCGACGCCTTTTGTTGGGCATCAATTTGACGCGCCCGCGACCTCCGTTTGTATCGCAACATGCCATCCATCTTCTCGAAAATAATCGCCAAAGAAATCCCAGCCGACATCGTCTACGAAGACGACCTGTGTCTGGCGTTTCGTGACATCGCTCCCAAAGCTCCCACGCACATCTTGGTCATTCCCAAACGCGAAATTGTGTCGCTTGCAGATTTGACGGACGAGGACCAGGAAGTCATGGGCCGCTGCGTCGTCGTCGCGTCCAAGGTCGCTTCAGACGAAGGTTTGGGCGACGGATATCGGTTGGTCGTCAACACGGGCTCCGACGGCGGCCAAGAAGTCCCGCACGTGCACTTCCACCTGCTCGGCGGCCGCAAAATGACCTGGCCACCAGGCTGAGTCCCGCCCCGCCCAACGACGACACCAACGTAGCCGGATTCGCCAAGAATTCGGACTTCACCTGTCGCCGCTCCGCGGTTGTCGGGTCCCGCCGACGCAGACGACCAGAGTAGAACATTTCGAGCCACGTCCTCCTCCGTGCCCCGCAATTCGTCGTCATCGCGCGACTCCGAAGACGGACATCGCCTTCATCCGTAGCCGGATTCGCCAGCATTCGGATTTCACCGACTTGATCCCTTTTTCCCAGCATTTTCAATTTCTTCCCCCGCCATACGTTCAATTTGGGTGGAGTTTGCCGGCTGAGGTGCCGATGACGAAACAAGGCGATTCATTCAAGTCGAATGCGTCGTTCCTTTGTCCTCCCACCTGTTCGAGACACGGATCGTCCCGATGAAATCCTCCTATGCTGTCGTGTTGACGCTGGTTTGTTTGCTGATGTCGACCGGATGTGTCGGTCCCATGTGGAACGCTTGCGGGCCCTGTGGTCCTGGCGTCGGTTGCGACAGCGGCGCCTGTGGTGATTCCTGCGGCGGTTGCGATACCTGCGATGGATGCGGCGAACTGTACATCGACCCATGGATCAATGAACCCGCCGATTGCTACGACCCGTGTGACTCGTGCGGCAACTACAACGGCCAATCGTGTGGCAAGTGCCGAGCCGTCTTCACTGGCATCAAGAGCATCTGGGGCTACAAACGCGACGGCTGCGGAACCGCCTGTGACACCTGTGCCGGCGGCCGGCCACTGTTCCCCGCCGCCGACCTGGGTGGCTGCGATGGCTGTGGCGGATGCGACTCGTGTTCGACCGGATGTGATTCATGCTCCGGCGGCTGTGACTCTTGCTCCGGAGGATCGTATGGTCATTCATCCGAGGGTGTGATCCTTCACGAAGGCGAAACGATCATCAGCGACAGCGGCCACGGGCGCACCTCGACCGTGGCGGCTCGCACCGCTCAGAATCGTCGCAACTCACCGGCACGCCAGATCTACCGCACGCGATCGGTCAACGGACCCCAGCCCACATTGGCTTACTGAGCGGAAGTTTGAAGCCACCGCTCGGCATGGCAAATTGGCCAGCCCCGGTGGTTCACTTCGGCAATGACTCGTGCGTCCGCCTCGCTGGGCACAAACACGCAAACGTCGTCGACGTCCAGCGAATCCAAGTCCACATCGCCGAGTGACCGCCATTCTTTTTCGGCGGTCCAGTCCTGGTCGCGACCCTCGGCTTGATAGAGGAAACGTTCGTCGGCGGGCAAACCATCTCGGACGGACACTGGGCCGTAGACGACCGGACGCAACCCGATCTTGGACGCGGCTGATCGCCGAATCGCGATTCCAAACGGTTCGTAGTCCCACCGCGAGACATGGGACCGAAACGTTCGCCGACGCAGCAATTCGGGCAGCGGCACGGCGGACAGACAAACCACGCGGTGTTCACTCTTGGACGTGGTCGCTCCTGCAATCAAACGCCGCATCCGCACGATGCGTCGCAGTGAGTCCAGCGTTTCTCGCGAGGCCGCTTCGTCGGTCCCCAGCAACATCTCGTCGCGGTACTGAGACCACGACTGGCCCGGCCAAGGCCCATCGCACCGACGAGTGCAGTGCACCAACCATGCGTCGTGTTCCAGCGAGGATTGGACCGGAGACACGCTGGGGGAACTTGGGTCGCGTCGCGGCAAGGGGGCATCGGAAGTGTTGGCGGACGACCGCGGCAGGAACCTCCCCAGGGCCCCGGCTTCCAACACGCGTTCGGCTGCCTTGGGATCGTCCATGCCGACTCGGACACCAAACGGATCGACTTCCAAGCGACGCAGGACGGCTTGTTCGACCTTGCCTCCGCGACGAAGGTGCAGCACATCGACGCGGTCCGCCACCGCGATGATCCACTCATCTCGATGTTGGGCGATTTTGTGGAAGGCGATGTTGGGTGGCAGCGAGCCCAGTTGTTCGGGCGCGGCCAGTTGAGAAGCGTCCCAGCGAACCAGCGGCAGGTCGAACGTCTTGGCCGCTTGAGTGACCCAGGGTTCTGCCGCCGACTTCTGGATCGTCACCACGTGCTCGCGAGCGTCCATCATGGAAGCCGCCAGTTGCCGAGCCATTTCGCGGTGGCGGACTGGGCTGTGTCCCAACCGGCTGCAGATGGGGGCCAAAACCGGGTGAGGTCCCCGATGGAGGTTTCGGCAGCAAGCGTCAAAGGTGGGTGGAGTCAGTTGCTGAGCCAGGCGCGGCAGCAGATGCTGCAGTCGCCGCCACCGTCGCTGAGCCCGTTTTTCCGCACCGGCTCCGTTGTCAGGGGCGGTGGAGCCGTCTGGGTTGGGTTGCGAATCAGAACGCATGGCCGAGCCTAGGAAAGCGGGAGCGAACCGTTGGGAGGGCAAGTTCGGGAGCGAACGCATGTCCACGTTAGCAGTTTTGCGGGTCCGGATAGTCGGGCAGGGTCAAAACGAATCCCCCCGGAATAAAAATCCAGAGAAAACCCGCCTTGAATCGCCGCCGATCAGTAGCTAACATTCGCCCCACACGAGTCGGAACCGGCTCGCAATCCCCTGTAGCTCAGTTGGTAGAGCAGGCGGCTGTTAACCGCCTTGTCACAGGTTCGAGTCCTGTCGGGGGAGCCTTCCATCCCGGTTACGCAACTTTCCATTGCGTGACCGGGCAATGGAGACTCCGAGCGGAACCGGGCGTTGGCCCCAGGCTTCAATTTCGATCTCGCCTGATGGTTCCTTCTTCTTAAATTTGAGCTGGATCTGTTTGATCAGCAGGCGCAGTGCGTATTGCCGCTCATCGAAATCAAGCTCTTTCCAAAGGCCAGCGAAGTCTTCGTAGGCTGCCTGGACTTCTTCGGTTGAAATGTCACCGTCGCGACGATCGCGGATTTGAAGTGTGAGTTCGGTGATTCTGGATTTCAGTGACTGCTGATCCTTCTCTAACGCTGCGAGGCGATCCGAGATTGCCGTAATCGCCTGGAGTGCGGGATCGGCTAGGCGATCGACGAGGGCGAGCGAGCTTTTCTCCAGCTTGGAAAGCTCTTTGGTGAGTTTCGTTCGCTCCGATTCCAGTGACTTTACGCCCTCTCGGTTGGCTTCGGTCGCCGAGGCTATGACAGCGGCCAGATGCTCTGGCTTCTTCGCTAGATCTTGGATGTATTCGACGATCGCGTCGTCGATCATCTCCGCTTTCAAATCTGCTCCACAGCAAGCCGCAGCGTCCTTCTTCGATTTGGTCGTGCATTTGTAGTAATAGTATCGCTGTGTGCTGCCGTCCTTTTTCTTCTTGTTCACAAAGCTCGTCGTGTACGCACAACCGCAGTAGCCGCACCGAAGCAGGCCGAGTAACAGTGTGTCCTGTTGAGACTGATCGCCACGTCGTGGTTTCTCTTTGCGGGCGTCCATGAGCTTCTGAACTTCGATGAACTTCTTCTCGTCGATGATGCCTTCGTGCTCGCC
>NZ_JBICHO010000446.1:0-4428 GCF_043100905.1 Rhodopirellula sp. JB055
AGTCGGGATGACAAGATTCGAACTTGCGACCTCTGCACCCCCAGTGCAGCGCTCTAACCAGGCTGAGCCACATCCCGTGAAGGCCAAAACTCTACCGAACTTCGCTCGAGTTCGCTAGGGTGAACAGCCACTTTCATGAACTCCCTTTTTGAGCGGCTTCCGCAGGACGTTTCGGCGATGGATCTGGCTATGCAGGCGGCAACCCAACCCACGGATTTCCCACCCGGTCTCGCGCGTTCCACGCCCGAGAATTCGCCTCCGAACACGCCCCACACGGACTCGTCCTATGGGTCCACCAGCGGGAATTGGCCGCGGCATTTGCTGACGTTGGCGGTTCTGGCCTTCTTGACCTTCGTCGGGGTCGCCATGTGGAAGACACTGCGAGCCCCGGATTCGACCTCCGTGGTCCCCACCGCGCTAGGGCCCGTTCCCGAACAATACGACGCGGACCGAGCGATGGGATACTTGGTCGAAATCTGTGATCTCGGCCCCCGCCCGTCGGGTAGCCCGGCGATGCTGCAGCAACAAAAAATGTTGACTGAATTTTTTGAAGCTCGAGGCGGCCAGGTCCGCTTGCAGCGCGGCGACATTCGACATCCCCAAACGGGCGAGAATGTCCCGATCGCGAACCTGATCGCGGGCTGGAACCCGAACGCTCCGACCCGGTTCCTGCTGTGCGCCCACTATGACACTCGGCCTTACCCCGATCGTGATCGCCGGAACCCCAGGGGCGTCTTCGTGGGTGCCAACGACGGGGCCAGCGGGTCTGCCGCTCTGATGGAACTGAGCCATCAATTTGCGGACTTGCCCGAGGACATCGGGGTCGACGTGGTGCTGTTTGACGCCGAGGAGTTTGTCTTTGGCGAACAGAGCGGCGAGTACTTCTTGGGATCGACCTTGTTCGCTCAACAGTACCTGATCGAACCGCCGCCGGTGCCCTACCGAAGCGGCGTGTTGCTGGACATGATCGGCGACAAGGAATTGCAACTGCTCTACGAACGCAACAGCCTGCGGTATGCCCGCGATGTGACGAAGTCAATCTGGAAGACGGCCAAGCGGTTGGGCGTGAAAGCGTTTGTCCCTCGGACGCGCAGCCAAGCGATTCGCGATGATCACTTGCCACTGAATGAGATCGCCAAAATCCCCACCACGGACTTGATCGATTTTGATTACCCTCGACCAGGATTCCGTGCGCCGCAGTATTGGCACACGACGCAAGACATCCCGGAAAACTGCAGCGGCGAAAGCATCGCGGCAGTGATCTGGGTGGTGCATGAATGGATGTTGGAGAGGTAGAAGTGGGAAAGGGGCACAGGGGCACAGGGGCACAGGGGAGCAGGGGAGCAGGGGGTGATTGAAAAAAGTGAAATTGAAAATTGTAAAGTTGGTGGGTGCCTTGCGGATGTGCGCGGAGATGGCACGGGGCGAGTAGGGAGGATTGAGTGGCGAGTGGCGAGTGGCGAGTGGCGAGTGGCGAGCACGAGCACGAGCACGAGCACGAGCTAGAAGCTAGAAGCTAGAAGCTAGAAGCTAGAAGCTAGAAGCTAGAAGCTAGAAGCTAGAAGCTAGAAGCTAGAAGCTAGAAGCTTTCCACCAACGTGATAGGATGACTGGCCCGACGGGTGGGGCTCACCGGTTGGTTTGCTTCTCTTTCAAAGGCTTCCTCATGTTTGCCGGTGGTTTGGTCCTGGCCAGCACGCTGATCTTTTTCGCTGTTTGGCTGCAACGCTCCGAGCAACTCGGATGGTCGAACGAACGCTTTGACGAGGACATCGACCAGGCTTATTTGCTGCGCCGACGTCGGTCCCGCCGGCGAGTGAATTTCCTGTTCTTGGTGTGCGGCATACTGGTGCTGGTCGCGACCCTGGCCTCGCCCAAAAACCATGCGGTTTGGTTGAGCTGTTGGATCTCGGTGATGCTGGTTTTGATCACCATCCTGATGCTGGCAGGACTGGATGCTCTGCGGACCATGCGGCACGTTCGACATCGACTGGATCACCTGCGTCGGAAGCGTCCCTGAGGATTTCTACCGGAGTGCTCGCGTTCGACCGCTTTCAACGGACGTGTGAAACTTGTCTCGGTCAGGTTGTGTCTTGACTCGGGCTCTCGGCGATGGCTATCGACCGAGACATGATGACCGACGATTCCATTGCCGTGCGTCGTCCCCGACGATGGGACGAACCGATGGACCCGCACATGACCGATGCGGATGTGGGCTGGCTGCGCGAGCAATCGCCTTTTTCCAGCCTGGATCCGGCCGCTTTCCCCAAGTCGATTCCGCTGGACGGGATCCTTCGCAACGATTGCCGACTGCATCGTTTCGCTCACGGTGAAGTGATCGCTCGGGAAGGCGACTACGCCAACAGTGCTTTTTTGGTCGTGGATGGGCACGCGGAGCTTTTGACTCACGAGTTGCCACCGGAACGATTGGGGCGGCGTGAAACCGAAAAGGTGTCTTGGCCCAAGGCCGTTTGGCAACTGCTGCGTCCGTCTGGCGTCCGGGAAGCTCGGCGTCCCGAGGAAGTGGTTCCAAACGTCGACCTGCACACGCCCTCGCATCACGCGGAAGATCGTCCGCCAGTGTTGCAGTTGCAAGATTTCGATGGGTTGGTCGAGGCTGGACAAAGTGTGCGATTGGGACCTGGCGAATTGTTTGGCGAAGTCGCCGCAATGTACCGGGCTCCGCGGTCCGCGACGGTTGTTTCGCAAGGCAACAGCACGCTGCTGGAGATTCGGCTGCAGGGCCTGAAGATGCTGCGGCGCGATCCCGCGTTCTCGCAGCGAATGGACGATCACTACCGCGAAAACTGGTTGCCGCTTCACTTGCGTGAAATCCCGCTGCTACGCTTTTTGCCCGAACAGAATTTGGAGCGTGTGGTTGCAGCGACGGTCCAGCGTTCCTTTGGACGTTTGGAGTGGAATGCAGACTACAAGAAGACTCGCAAGCTGTCTCCTGCCGAACAGATTGAAAGCGAACCGGTGGTGGCCACGGAAGGTCATCAGGTCACCGATTTGATCATCGTCCGCAGTGGATTCGGCCGGGTGTGCCAAAGTTACGGCGTGGCTCAACGCACGACCGCTTACCTGGGCAAAGGCCACCTGTTCGGTCTCGAAGAAATCGCTCTTGGAGTGACCAACGAAGACGGCCCAATCAATTTGCCACTGCAACATTCGCTTCGCGCGGTCGGGTTTCTGGACACGTTGCACATCCCGGTCGAGTGCTTTGCAACCGACATTTTGCCGCACGTTCGCCGCAGCGAGTTGCCTGCTTCGGCCGCGAAAGCGTTGTTGCGAGTGCCCGCGACCGAAGAAGCTCGCGAAAGGCGTAGCGAGGCACGCCCGAAGGCTGAACTTCCGATTGTCTCAACCGTTTCAAAGGGTCACAACAAGGAAGAGACTTGGCAGGATCTGCCGAGTCCCACGGGGACCTCGTTTGAGCCCACTGGGTTGCTCGAGTTCATCGTTCAAAACCGTTTCAACAACGGTCGCGAAGCGATGATCATTGATTTGCATCGTTGCACCCGTTGCGATGATTGCGTCAAAGCCTGCGCGAGTGTTCACGACGGGAACCCACGATTCGCTCGCGTCGGCGTCAATCACGATCGCTTGCAATTCGTTCAAGCCTGCATGCACTGCACCGATCCCGTTTGCATGATCGGTTGTCCCACGGGTGCGTTGCATCGCGAAGAATCGACGGGGCACGTTCGCGTTTCCGAATCGATTTGCATCGGTTGCGGCACGTGTGCCAAAGGCTGCCCGTACGGCAACATCGAAATGGAAGCGGTGAACGATCCGCAGGGTCGACCGTACACCGACGAAGCCAGCAACCGACCGATCACCAAAGCGACCAAGTGCGACATGTGCAGCGGTTTGCCGACAGGCCCCGCTTGTGCGGCGGCATGCCCGCATGATGCGATCGTGCGAATTGACTTGAGCGAGTCGCCGCCCTTGGAAGATTGGCTGAGGAGACGAACATGAGCGTTGCCGAACGCCGCCGGTCCGCGTCCTCCCGACGCTGGCAACAGATCCGAACAGACATTGCATCCCAGTTCCGTCGCCGAGTGTTCGGTTCCGGTCGGGCTTGGTCGTTTCGCCGTCGCCGCGTTGCCAGTTTGATGATCGTTGCGTTCGCGAGGTGTTGGGCATCGATCTGTAAGCCCATCGCATCTTTATTTCAGAAGGAAGTTGCCATGGAAACACCACCGGGATTCGTGCCTTCCGTCGACAATCTGGCGCCGTATCAGTCGGCGGTGGATTTTTTCCGCAACAAGCTGGGGCCCGACGATACGCTGGCCTTCACGTTCACCATCCATAGTCCGGCCCAGGGCTATCTGGAAATGATCAAGCGCACGCTGGAGGAAAGGGAAGAGTACGGTCTGACCCTGACCATCACGCCGAATCTGAATCGGCCCCCGAAAACCGAAGTCT
>NZ_JBICHO010000447.1:0-2924 GCF_043100905.1 Rhodopirellula sp. JB055
GGTTTTGCGAGGAGGGGCAGGGATGCGAGATCCAGATGGGTTGGAGCATGGTTTGGGTGGGGTGAGACTTGGAGGGAGAACGCTGGTTGACGGAACAGTTGGGGACAACTGTTCTACTCTGGTGCGGATGGTGTTTGAGTCACGGTGGAGACCACCGTGCTACAGGTTTTTGGGGCTGGTAGGATTGGTTGTGGGTTTCAGTCTGTGGTTCTGTGCCCCTGTGCCCCTTTCTACTTATCAAACCCTTTTCACTTACTAATTTTCCAGCCTTGCTGGATTTGATTGCCAAGATCGCACGCGAGACATCGAACACCGGGTATGCGACGTTTCTTTCAATCCATTCGAAAAGCCACGTGGACGCTGTTTTGTCTTGCGTCTTTGGCGTTGATCTTGGCGTTTGTCACGGCGCTTCCGCTGTTGCAGTTGATCACGTTGGGGTATTTGCTGGCTGTTGCCGGGCATTTGGCCGCGGGTGGGCAGCTCAAGGACGCTTTGCCGAATTTGAATGCGGCGGGTGTGTTTGGAGCGGCCTTTCTGGCGCTGGCGGTTGCTTCCGCACCGACTCGGTTGCTGGCACATTGGGAATCCGTGGCGGCGGTGATTGATCCCGGTTCTCCCGATGCGACTCGGTTGAGGATTGGTGCGATTGCGTTGTCAGCGTTCTTGACTGTTTACTTGGGTTGGGCCTGGGTTCGTGGCGGACGCTTGAAACATTACTTGTGGCCTCAGCCCGTGCGTTTTCTGAAAGAAGGGTGGCGTCCATCGACTTGGTCGCGGTTCGCTGATCAGGTGTGGGCGTTTTTGCGTGACCTGAAGATTCCCGCGTTGTTTTGGATGGGCGTTCGCGGAGCGTTGTTGACTCTGGTTTGGCTGATTCCCGCGTTTGTGATCATGGGCGTGACGCGGCAAGGCGACAACGCTGCCGACGGATTGTTGGGCGTATTGGCTTTGTTCACGCTCGCGTTTGTGCTGCTGTACCTGCCGATGTTGCAGACACATTTTGCGGCGCAAAACCATTGGCGCGCGATGTTTCAGTGGCGGCAAGTCCGCAGTGACTTTCGCTACGCACCGTGGTCTTGGGCGGGAGCCATGTTGGTCGGGTTGGTGTTGATGCCGATCCCGCTGTATTTGCTGAAGATCGAAGCGACGCCGCAGGAGATCACTTGGTTGCCGTGTTTGGTGTTTGTGGCATTCATGTTGCCGGCGCGAATCGCAGAAGGGTTGGCGCTGCGTCGATGCCGGCGGCTGCGTGTCCAAGCGGAATCGGGTGAATGGTCGCCTGGGGTTTGGTCAGACCGCTGGTGGTTTGTTTCGCGGTGGACCGTTCGGCTGGTGGTGATGCCCGCGATCGTTGGCTTTTACATGTTGTTTTTGATGGCCAGCCAATTCACCAGTTGGGACGGGGTGGAAACCTGGGTTCGCCAGCACGCTCTGTTGGTTCCTGTGCCGTTTGTGGGCGTTTGATTTCTTTGCCGGATGGAGTTTGGCAACGCACGTCCTGGCAAACTTTGCGATTCGCGTCCCTTGTTGCTTCTTCGCACAAGTGGTAGAAGCGATGCATGACTCGATTGCCACATGCGAAACAGCCGAATTCTCGTCACCGCAGCCGCAAACGCGGTGTGATCGGAGTGATGTTTCGCGAAGAGAAACTGCTGATCATTCGCCGCTCGCTGACCGTCAATGCGCCAGGCAAATTGTGTTTGCCCGGTGGAGGCATTGAGGCGGGGGAAAGCGAGGAAGAAGCGCTCGTTCGCGAGATGCAAGAGGAGCTGGCGATCGATGTGACGCCGACTCGGTTGTGCTGGCGAAGCGTCACGCCATGGGGCACTCGGTTGGCTTGGTGGGTCGCGGAGTTTCCGGACGAAGTGGACCCGGTGCCCAACCCCGAGGAAGTCGCCGAGGTGCACTGGATGACGGCGAAAGAAATTGTCCAGGCACGGGGAGCCTTGCCCAGTTTGCCTGAATTTGTAGCTGCATGGCGAAAAGGCGACATCACGCTGCCCTGGACAGATTCATCGTTGCCCTGAGCGGAAACTCACCTTGTCGGTCGCTGCTGTTCTGCTAGGCTACGCGATTCGATCCGGCTGGTGTTTGATTCGCCCAAGGCTGGAACGCCAACGATTGGCGTTGCCACAACGCGAAAACTGGCCATGCACGCAAAACACGAACATCATTTCTAGGAGAGCGAACTAGGTGGGTACCAAGAAATCTGGCAAGGGACGACGCAAAGTAGGCCGCAAGAAACGACGGATGCGAGCCAAGATTCGTCACCGCAAGAAATAATCCTTGCTGGCGGGCTGAAGTTTTCGCCGCCTGGTTGTCGCCTCATCTGATCGCCGCCCAAGTGGGTTTCCACTTGGAGCGGTTTTTGCATGGAGTGATGCAAGCGAGGAGCCGGCTTGCGCGTTTTGAAGTAGCGCTTTTGCGTGAGGCATTGGGTTTTCATAACCCGACGCGTGAGCGAGGCGAAGTCAACATCGTTTTTCCCTCGCTGACGTTTCGGGTTATGAGAAAGCTGACGCTTCGGGTTTTGAGGAAAGCGCAACTTCAAAATTGACGCTTCGGGTTGGGATTAGCATGCGGTCCCTCGCTCACGCGTCGGGTTGGGATTGGCTGCGGTCTCTCGCTGACGCTTCGGGTTGTGAGGCTGTGGGGCCCTCGCTGACGCGTTTTGAAGTTGCGCTTTTTGCATTCGGTTTTGTTGGCCAAAGGCCTTCGTCATCGTAGCCTGGGGCATCGCCCCAGGGATCGAGAACGAAGGGAAATGAGTTGGCCAACGGCCAACATCAACCCACATGTTCTGAATTGAATTTGGCCGTTGGCCATTCGAGGAAAAAACGCAACTTCAAAATTGACGCTTCGGGTTGGGATTCGCATGCGGTCCCTCGCGGACGCGTCGGGGTGGGGTTAGCTGTGGTGCCGAG
>NZ_JBICHO010000448.1:0-17274 GCF_043100905.1 Rhodopirellula sp. JB055
ATTTCCATGTCGATCAAGCCGATTCGAGCGGTCTTCTCGGCTTCTTCCAGTTGCTGCAGCAGTTCGTCGATCTTTTCGAGTTCTTCTTTGATCTCGAGTGCCTTGGGGATCGACATCGATTCATTGCCGGTGAAGTCATACTTCGTGGCCAGTTCTTCGATGTTGTGTTTGTCTTCCATCGCCGAGCCGGTCGCTAGCAAGTTGCGGGCGAGGTCCCCGTTGTCGTCGCCGGCCTGATACCACAACCGTTCGATCATGAACGGTTGCTCTTGATTGATCGCCATTTGGAAAAGCTTTTCCATCTTGGCAGGCGGTTTCACTTTTTTGGCAGCTTGGTGGAACGCCTTGCGAGCTTTTTTCTGAACCGTGCGAGCTTCGTACGTTTCTAGAATTTTGCGTTTGCGATCCTCCAGCAGTGCTTTCAAAAAGTCGATGCTCGGTCCCAAACCCGCGATTTGGCTGGGGTCGAGCTTCACTGCGTTGGCGAGGTCTTCCTCGGACAGTTCTTGGAAGTTGCCGTACATCAACGCTTGCTCAAACGCGGGGGACACGAGATCCGGCGGCGGTTGGCTGGGCGGGGGAAAGGCGACCGGGTCGTACTTTTGATAGGCGTGGATCACCCCGCCGACAGGGGCGCGTCGATCGCGAGACGGCGAGTCGGAATTGGGGTGGGATGAGTCCATGGAACCTTCTGAGGGGTGTTTCGAGCGATGGGCGACGTCCGGCGGATGGCCGGAACTCCATTTTACGGGTCTGCAAAGCGACGCGTTCAAAGAAAACGGACGAGTGCTTCGTTGGATGAGCCCAATCGCTCCGTACGAAGGTCTTGGGAGACCGTTGTACGGGGCGGCGATTCAGATTGAGTTTTGGTCGGGCAGAGCGAGGCAGAGGACGGTTTGGTCGCCGCGGATCAGGATGCGATCGCCAACGATGACGGGAGCGGACCAGCACGGGTATTTCAGGGCGGGGCGGTCGTCAGCGTCGTGTTCCAGTTCCCAGACCGCTAGTTCGTCGAACTTGTCCGGTGTCGCTCGAACGATGTGCAACGATCCGGTCTCCTTCAGAATCAACAGCACATCACCAAGCTGAGTCGCGGTGCTGCGTCGCCGTTCGAGAGCCGTCCACTTGACCTCGCCGGTGGCCCAATCAAGGCATCGAAAATCGCTGTCGGGAGCATTCCGTCCACTGCATGCGTAGACGTTGCCATCGTGGAGGATGGGCGTCGACATGTGGGCTCGCAGCGATTGCGACCGCCGGCGACCGACGGGATCCTTCCAGACCGTCTGGAACGAAGCCTGGCCGTTTTCAACGCTCACGTCATAAGCTGCTGCACCAGCGTCATAGCACTCACTGATCAGCACGCGATTGCCATCGACGACGGGGACCATTGCGTTGACGCTCTCTAGAATGTCCGCCCGATGAAACACTTTGCCGAGGGATTGACCGCTGGTTGGATCGAGCAACCACAAGTGATCTCGCGCAAACATCAACAGGTAATCTTGGTCGTCCAGCCATATGGTTCGCGGGCTGCTGTAGCTGGCCAAGTCATCTCCGCCGGTCCAGTTGACCTCGCCTGTTGTGCGATCGAGCGACACCATCAACGTCCCGTTGGGAACGACTCGGTCCAGTCTGCCAGGAGCCAGTGTTTGTTGTTCCGCCGGGCTGCCGCCGACCATCACGATGACTTGGTCGCCAATGATCAACGGAGCCGAACCGGCACCGAAGAAGTTCTGCACAACGTCGTATTTTTCGTTCAGATTGACGGTCCATTGTTGCTCGCCGGAGTCGCAATTCCACGCGGTGAGTTGTCCAGCAACGCCGTACGTGAAAATCTGGGCGTCGTCCGAGTCACCCAACGGTTCCGCGATTGTCGGGCTGCATCGTGGGCCGGTTTCGTAACCGTACATGTCCCGGTAGTTCAGAGGATAAGAACGCGACCAGCGGACGGTTCCCGTGGCGAGGTCGATCTTGCGAATTCGTTCGGTGCCGTTGGTTTCATCGAAATGAAAGTAGTGGTTGTCGCGAACCACACCGATGCCATAGCCGTCTCCCACCTCCAGAGCCCAGTGGCATGGGGGTGGATCGTTCCAGTTCAAAGAAGCAATTGATTCGGGCGCTGACTCGTTCAATTTCGCACGGCCGCTGAAATTGTCGTTGAGAAAACGAGGCCAATCCGGCTGGGTTAGCGGCGACTGGGCCCACCCCAGCGAAAACGTCACCAATGTTAGGGCAAGGGCTCGAGAACTAACAAGCAGGCAAGGCGGGATCAGGAAGCAGGCTCGTGGAGCGATCATCGCGGAAGTTTGTCAAGAAGTGAAATCGTGAGGTTGAATGTGGGATCCGGCAGCAGACGCTGGTCCCGACCCAAGTTGCATTGTAGAACCTGAGGCCATGGCTGATTTACCCGTCACAAATCGTTTTGTCATTCCGGAAGCGGACTTGAATTGGTCCGCGTCGCGAAGTGGCGGTCCGGGCGGACAGAACGTCAATAAAGTCAATTCCAAGGTGACGCTGCGCTGGAAACCGCGGCCGCAGACTGGATTCGACGAGTTTTGGTGCAAACGTTTTGTCACCCAATTTGGAACCCGTATCAACAAAGAGGGGGAAATGGTCCTGCACAGCGAAGCGACGCGGGACCAATCTCGAAATCTAGCCGACGCTCGCGAACGGTTGGTCTCGATGTTGCTGGGATGTCGTCTGCCCCCCAAAAAGCGAACGGCAACGCGGCCGACCCTGGGCAGTAAGCGGCGCCGATTGGAAGGGAAACGCCAGCAATCTGAGAAGAAACGCTTGCGTGGAAAACCTCGCTTGGACGATTGAAGGTTCTCGTTTGGCGGGCCCTTGCTATACTGACGGGTGCGAGTCAGTTGGTTTGACTTTTTCGCCAGCCACCTCTTCTTCCCCCATTCACTTTGGCATCTTTGCTCAATGAAGCGTGCTCGGCATCTCGACGATCTTCTTCGCAATTGGGAATTCGATCCCAGTTCGCTCAACGTCCGTCTGATCAAGGGCAAAGATGATCGCGACGTCATCCAGATGCGAGTCGACATGGGCATTTTGCAATTGGAAACGACCGGTCGGCCCGACGGTGAATTGATTGAATCCAGCGAAACGTATTTGCAGCATCTGCAAATGACGCGACTGGAAAATCCCGATGCGGAACTCACCGAAAAAGACTGCAACGAAATCGATCGCGAATTCATGCAGTTTTATCACCGCCGGATCTGCTGGTTGCGTCTGCAGTTCTATCATCGCGCGGTGATGGACGCCGATCACACGCTGAGATTGATGGATTTGTGCGAGGAAATGTCGGAAGATCCCGAGTGGATCTCATCGCACGAACAATATCGCCCGTTTGTTCTGTTTCATCGCACGCAAGCGGAAGCTCTCGGCGAATTGGAGGAGAACACTCCCGAGGAAGCCATCCAGGCGATCAATCGCGGGCTGGACACGCTGCGTGAATTCTTCGTCAAACATGAAGCCGAAGAGCACTTTGACGAAGACGAATTGATCGTGCGATTGGTTGATCTTCGCGAATCGCTTCGCAATGAGTATTCGGTCGGGCAAACGTTGCGAGAGCGTTTGGATGCGGCCGTGGAAGAAGAAAAGTATGAGTTGGCTGCCAAATTGCGAGACGAGCTGACTCGTCGCGAAACCCACTGATTCGCGAGAGTCCCCGATGGCGTTGATCGCACCCGCTCCCCTGGGGTCGTCCACTTGGTTGTTGCAACTGCGGACGTTCGCGATTGTGGGCCAGCTCATCACGATTCTCTTCGCGAGGTTGCTCACGCCGACGTTGATTCCGATCAGCGCTCTGTTGATGTTGGTGATCTTCACTGCGATCACCAACGGGGCCTACGGTTGGTGGTTGTCTCGAGCGGAACGCAATCGAGTGAAATCGCTTGCTGAATCCGCGACGGATTCTGCCGCCGGTGGAGACATTGGCTTGGGAGCCTCCGCCGATGCGGGTTCGCAGAATCAGGATTTGCAATCCAGCGTGTTGAGCGAGTTCAAGTCGGAGACACCGCTGCGAGTCGCGTTTGTGCTGATGGCGATGGACCTGGTCACGCTAACCGCGATGTTGTACTTGACCGGTGGAGCGGACAATCCGTTCAGCTTGTTTTATCTGGTGAACATCGCCGTGGGTGGCGTGATCTTGACCGCGCCGCTGACTTGGATTCTGACGGGCCTGGCGATCATGGGCTACGTCGTTTTGCTGATCGATTCATGGCCTGTCGCGGGACTGACGATTCAGCCAGCCGAGGCTCCTGGTTGGCTGATCACAATGTTGGATTTGCGGGACTGTGGGATGCTGTTTGCGTTCGTGACCTGTGCCACGGTTTTGTCTTATTTCGTGACTCGGATTTCTCGTCAGTTGCGTTTGCGAGAACAAGATCTCAGACGCAGCCAATCCGAGCGAGCCGATGCGATGCGTTTGGAAGGATTGACGACACTGGCTGCAGGCGCTGCCCACGAGTTGGCCTCGCCTCTGTCGGCGATCGATGTGGCCTGCCGTGAGTTGACTCGGCACCTCGAGGACATTCCCAAACCCAAGTCCGTCGATGAAGACTTGTCATTGATCGACGGCCAACTGCTGATGTGCCGCCAAATCCTTTCACGCATGCGGGCTGCGTCGGGTGATACCGCCGCACAACGCTGGAACCGGACGACGCTGGGCGATTTGATCGACACGGCACTGGAAGGCATTCGCGATCCTCACCGTGTGGAGATCGTCGAGCCGTTTGGGGACGTGTCATGGGAAGAGCAACCGATGTGGTTGCCAGAGGAAGCGGTTGCGCAAGCCATCCGAAACCTGATTCACAACGGACTGGACGCCAGTGGCCCAGAGGAATCCGTGGCGGTGGAAGTGTTGGTTGACGGCGAAGAAGCTCGTTTGCAGGTGCGAGATCAGGGCCAAGGTATGTCGGAAGAGGTGCTCGGCCGCGCCGGCGATCCGTTCTTCACCACCAAAGAACCCGGCCGCGGGATCGGGTTGGGATTGTTCCTGACTCGCAATGTGATCACGCGGTTGGGCGGCACGTTGAAATTCGAAAGCACGCTTGGATTGGGGACGGCCGCAACGGTGCGATTGCCTTTGCCCAAGGAACCAACCGCGGCGGAGTGATTCGGAGGTCGTGCCGTTCTATTTTACCGTCCCTTTGGGAGGGGCGGCCCGCTTCGGGCCGGGGAGGGGTAGGCGCTGGTTCCGATGCTCGACCCTCCCCTCGCTTCGCTCGACCCTCCCAGGGGAGGGTGATGAGAAACGGGGCGACCGGAGGGGGGAATGTGCGAGCTTTTGTGGTCTGGTCACTCGCGGAATCAGCACCGTCCGTGGGGCTGAATCGTTCCCGACGACTGCTATACTGGAACGCCCGTACTCCCACCGACTGATGCACTGGTGCAACGATGAGTTTCTCTGATCCGAACAGCGGCAACGACGGTGTGCTGCCATATTCCAGTCCATCGGAGGTGTGCACTTCCGAAACCGTGGGGGCAGAAAGCATTCTGTTGGTCGACGACACCATCGTGCTTCGCGAACGGATGGCGGTGGCGATGCAAAGCCGTGGTTTTCGCGTCACGACCGCGGGGAACTATGACGAAGCCGTGGCCGTGTTCAGCCAATCGCCGACGGATTTGGCGGTGCTGGATCTCCGAATGCCAGGCCGCAGTGGCTTGGATCTGTTGCGGCGATTGCTGGAGATCAAACCGGATTGCCGCATCCTGATGCTGTCTGGTTTCGGCAGCATTCCTGCGTCGATCGATGCGGTGCGTGCTGGGGCGGTCAACTTCTTGAGTAAACCGGCGGATACCGACGACATCTTGTCCGCTTTCATTCGCGGAGAAGGACAGAATGTGCCCGAAGGCGGTCTGGCTTTTCCCGCACCATCCTTGGCTCGCAATGAGTGGGAGCACATCCACCGTGTGTTGTCGGATTGTGGCAACAACATCTCAGAAGCCGCTCGCAGGCTCGGCATCCACCGTCGGTCGTTGCAGCGAAAGCTTCGCAAGCGTGCCCCCGAGGATCCCAAGACCCCCGGCGCTGATGACGTGTTCGAAGACGACGAGGATTGATGGCGTGTCGAACGCGGAGGCCGTCAATCACAACCCGACACGTGACGGCCTGTCGATTGAATCCTAACCCGAAGCGTCAGCGAGGGAAAACGATGTTGACTTCGCCTTGCTGACGCGTCGGGTTATGAAAAAACAATGCCTCACGCAAAAGCGCAACTTCAAAAATCACGCGTCGGGTTGGGAAATCGAGTGAATCAACACACCGGCGAGCGAGGGACGGCCCCGACTCCCGCGACGGCCCCAGCCGGGGCGAAACCGATTTGCTGTCCAGCGGTCCCTGGGCCCTTCCGCGTTCCGAGTCAGCGTTCCACCACAACGAACCCGTGTCAACAAAACAAAACCCCGCGTGTGAGAACACACGCGGGGTTTTTGATTTTCCCTTCGATGGATTGAGTCGAAACTCAATCAGCACGGACTAGATGTCGGTGTTGGCATCGGGTTGTGGCACTGGAGGAGCCGCTTCATGAACTTGGTCGCTGCTGCTTTTGACTTCGTCGGCAGCAGGTGCGGCAGGAGCTGCTTCTTCAGCCGCTGGTGCTGCGGCAGCTTCCTCAGCAGCAGGTGCTGGTGGGGCAGCTTCTTCAGCAGGAGCAGCGTCGGCTGCTTCGTCAGCAACCGGAGCGGCAGGAGCAGCTTCGGTTGCAGCCGCTTCGCCGGTGACGACGCTGCCAGGAACCAACGTTTCGCCTGGAGCCAATTCAAAGCCTTCGCTGCTTTCGACGACGGAACCTTCCATCACGGGAGCAACTTCGCCACCGCACCAAGGAGCTGCTTCGACAACAGGAGCTGGGACAGGTTCGCCACAGCAAGGCGCCGGAGCAGGAGCAGCTTCGCAGCAAGGTGCTGGAGCTGGCTCGCAACAAGGTGCTGGAGCCGGTTCACAGCAAGGAGCCGGAGCTGGTTCGCAGCATGGCTCAGGCGCACAGCACTTCTTGGACTTCAGTTTGGCCAGCAATCCGCCGCCACACTTGTGTGCCTTCAAACCGCTGAACAGGCCGCCTGAGTTGCAGCATTGGTTGGAGTGCAAGAATTTGAAAGCACTTGCACTGCTACTGAAAGCCAACGACGCACCCAACATCAGTGCGACGACGGCGGTACCCTTCACCAAATTCCGATTCATGTGTTTCTCCAGAGTAAGTTCGGAGGTTTCGGTGCGATCCGTGTTCGCACGCTTGAATTGAGGTGGCATCCGGTCACCCTGATCGATTGCGTTTACACTCACCCGTTCACCGCCCATACGAGGGGCTCTGGGGGAGATGCGGTGACATTACCGCTTGCAGTGACTTTGCGTTACGTTAGCTCGCTAGCAAATGTTGTCAATTGCCCAGAACACCCAAACTCCTTCTGCTGAGCGGGTTTGAGCGGTCCGGTCAGACGCCACGTTCCGGCTCAACCGCCCAAAACGAGGCGGCCCGGTCCGGCTGGATTCGGTTGAATGCCCCGCAAACCCGTCTTTTCGCAGTGAATTGCTAGCTGGCGAGAGCGATTGGCATCTTAGAGGCCTGGTGAGCGAGGCAACGTTGGAAAGCGGGAATGGCGTAGGATCTTCCTTCCCGGGGGCTTCATGGGCTCGAATCGGCCGCAGAGCATTTCCAATAAAAAACGCCTCGCTGGACACCCGAGATTGAAAATCGAGTGTGAGCGAGGCGTCTTGGAACCGACCTTGGTCGATGACGATCTGTGTTGCGGGGAGCACTGGGATGCAGGGGCATCCGTTTCAGAATACTGTGATTCCCGTGTTCAATGTCCCGAATTATCGCTGCAGCGACTCGCTGGCGGTCGCGCCGGGGTTTGCAGCGGTTTGGGTTTGTTCTTGAGCGTTCAGGATGCGAGCCATTTCATCTCCGTTTTCGAAGTCGAGAATCAATTCGGGTTCGCCGGTCGCCATTCCCAGGACCATTCCAGAGATTCTCCAACCTTCACTTTGTTGAACGACGGGCAAGACAATTTGGAATTCTTGCTTGCTGCCATCAGCTTCGGACGGTTCGCTCCACACGCAGTGGACCAAACGGGTGGGATACTTTTGGCCTTCGGGAAGGTGTTCCATCCCGACTTCTTCGCTGCGGGTGATCGTGACTTCCGCGTCAGGCGATCCGAGCGGTTGAACGGTGTGTCCGATCCGAGCCAATTCCGACTGGGCTCGTTTGGTCAGCAACGTCATCGCAGTGTTTTCGGCACCGCCACGGCGGATTCGGTCGAGGAACTGACCGACGACGGATTCAGCTTCGTCCGCAGATGCGGCGGTGGTTTGCGGGGAAGCAGCGGTGGACTGGGAGGCGACTGATTCGGGGGTGGACGAACCACAACCGGTCACAGAGAACGTCGCCACAGCGACCGAGAAACCAAAAGCAAACCGACCCAAGATCCGCATGACTGAAACGGACATATTTTCCATCCCTGGAATTGAATGACTGACACACAAACAGCGGTGCGTTCACCGCCAAGGTGAAGAAATAGTCGATTCAGACCGCAGGGGTCAACACGTTTGCGAGAATTCGCCAAAGCAGGGCGTTGGCACTACTTCGCGGCTTGCTGGCCACCGCGATTGCGACGCAGTTGCCCGCATGCCGCATTGATTTCGTCGCCTTTGCGTTGCCGGAAATTCACGTTCACCCCGGCCGATTCCAGAATCGCGCGGAATCGTGCGATCGCTGCCCCGCTAGGTGTCCGATAAGGCAAACCCGCGACCGGGTTGTAAGGGATCACGTTCATCATCACGCTGCGGCCGCGAAGAATTTGAGTCAATTGACGGGCGTGTTCATCTCCGTCGTTGATCCCTCCCAGCAGCACGTATTCGAACGTCAACCGCCGGCCCGAGGAATGGAAGTAGCGATCCGCGGCTTCCAACACCGGTTCGATCCCGATCTTGCGATTGACCGGCACCAACTCGCTGCGCAGTTGGTCGTTGGGGGCGTGCAGTGAAACTGCCCAGTTGTACGGGATTCCCGCAGTTGCCAATTTATCGATCGCCGGTGGCAACCCGACTGTGCTGATCGTGATGCGTCGGGGACTGATCCCCAGCCCGTCTTCGCTGCGAGCGACATCGAGAGCGGACAACACACCCGGTAAATTCGCCAGCGGTTCGCCCATGCCCATCATCACGATGTGGCTGAGTCGTTCGTCGGCGGGCAACCGTTGCTGCAGTCGCAGCATCTGTTCCAGGATCTCGCCACCGGTCAGATTGCGATCCACGCCATCCAGTCCACTGGCACAGAACACGCACCCCATCGCACAACCGACTTGGCTGCTGACACAAATGCTGCGTCGCGGGCCGTCTCGCAACAGCACGCATTCGACTTCACCGCCGTCGGCCAATCGAACCAGGATCTTTTCGGTGCCGTCCTTGGATTTCGACACGATGGCTTCGGACGCATTGAAGATCGTGAAGTGATCTTCCAACTGAGTCCGCAGCTTGGCGGGCAAGTCCGTCATTTCTTCGAATGAGGTGGCTCGTCCAGAAAACAGCCAACGCCGGATTTGTTTGGCGCGGAACGGTTTTTGTCCCTGCTCCTGCAACCAATCCTTGAGTTGAACGAGCGACCAGTTCAGCAGGTGGTTTTTCCGAGGAGCGGAGGACTCCGAATCAGTGGTCGTGACGAGCGGCAATGAGACCATCGGAGTCAAGCAAATTCAAACGAGGAAAACGGCGGTGTGATTTCGATCCGGCGACGCTTTCCTTATCAGACGCTTCGTCGGCCACGGATGCCAGTGGAAACCAAAGATACCAGTGGAAATCCGGATGCAAACGCAGATCGTGGCCAACGAAGAAGCAATCACAGCGTCAAGGTTGAACGCTGATTTGATTGTCAACTCGTGAGACACCCGGCTCCAAACGCATGAGCAGTTCGGTCATTCGGCGGTCGGATTCGTTCCGGACCGTGCCGCTCAACTTGGCCGTGCGATCTTGGATTTGCACGTTCACGCCATGATACCGCGAGGATTGAGAATTCATACGGCCAGGCAAATTGCCGTTGATCGTGGTCAGATTCGAAGTGCCACGCAACCGCGAGGACGCGGACTGCTGGACTTGGCCGGAATCCAACGGTGCTACTTTGACAGCACTGCGAAGTCGAGTCCGAATCGGTGGCGTGGATGTGTTGCCACGTCCCGCATTGCCGCCGAACAAGCTGCCGAAGGCCGCACCGAGGCCACCGCCGCCACCAAATCCGCCACCGAACGCCGAGGCTCCTCCTCCGCCGCCACCGCCCCCGCCGCCGGCCTGCGACACGGCGGCTGCACCGACGGGCGATGCTGTGTTGGCACCCACCGCCCCACCACGCTGAATCCCTTCGCTGAAGACCGCGTCCGGATCCAAGCCTTGGTTGATTCCACCGGCCGCGTTGCCTCCACCGGCCGCTTCTGTGTTGCCTTGCTGAGCCATCGCCGATGATCCCAGGGCGATCCAGAGAGTGAATGCGGCGAGACACGCTACAATTTGAGACGTTCGTTTCATGCGACTATCGCTCGGTGGACGGTGGGTTTCGGATACGATTGAGGGACTGACATTTCTCCTCTGATTGTAGCTAGCCCCCACGAGCTCGTCCAAAATGATTCCTCTTCGATCCATGCCTTTCAGTCGTTCGCTCGCGCAGAGAATTCCAGTTGTAACGCTGATAGCGGCGTTGGCTGGCGTTCTGGTCATGATCGGCTCAATCGTCTCGGCACGTCCGGTCTCCGCTCAAGGCACGGCGACAGAGGACACCCGGACCACCGTTCCCGCTCCGAAGCTGCTGCCGTCGGGAACTTTGGCGTACTTGCGAGTCGACAACGTCAGTGACATTCGCGCCGATTGGGGAGGATCCTCGTTGGGCAAAATGCTGGACGATCCCAAGATGCGGCCTTTCGTTTCTGACATCGACAAAATCCTCAGCGATCTGTTCGACAAAGTCGGCAAGGAACTCGGGCTGACGCTCGATGAACTCCGTGCCCTGCCGCAGGGCCAACTGGCGATTGCCCTTCTGGAAGGCCCGCCACCAGAAGAAAAGTCCGACGAGAAGAAAGCCGACGATGAAGAGGAAGAAGACGACGCAGCGATCGCTCGTCGCCTGCGAAACAAACGTCGTCAACAGAATTCGTTCGCGGTCGCGGTGATGATGGACGCCGGTCCGAACAACCAGGAGATGACCGATTTGGTCAATCGTTTGATGGACCTGGCAGAAAAGAATCGCTTCATCGTACAAACCGAACAGATTGGTTCGATCGAGCTGACCCGGTTGGTTCGCCAGCGAGGTGATGGCGACGTCATCGAGTGGTTCGAACAAGATGGTTTTTACGTCTTTGGTGCTGGACGAACGATCGCTCAATCGATTGCGAAAAAACTAAATGCCGAAGGACGTGACTCCAGTCGATCATCCGGACGCTCGCGACGCTCGGACGCTACCTCCTCGGATCCCGAAACGGAAACGCTGGCGCAGAACGCGGACTTCATTGCCGTGATGAGCCGGTCGATTGGTGCCGAAGCGGAGATCCCGCAGATCACGTTCTTCGTCAACCCTTATGGCATCGCGAAACGAATCATCGCCCGTAGCGGTTCGGCGTTCTTCATCGCACCAATTGTCCAAGACCTCGGCATCGAAAAGATTCGCGGGATCGGCGGCAGCCTCTTTCGCGGTGGCGAGATCGTGGAATCGATCGGGCACATGCACGTGCTGATCGACCCACCACGAGATGGTTTCTTTGGTGTGCTTCGCCCGGAAGACGTCGAAGTCTCACCGCCAGATTGGGTTCCCGCTGACGCGGCCAGTTTCACTTGCGTGGGCTGGGACATCGAAACCGCGTTTGAAAACCTGGGCAAGATCATCAATCGTTTTGCGGGCGAAGGAAGTTTCGAGAAAAACACGGAGGATGAGGCCAAATTACGTTTTGATCTGTCGCTCAAAGAAGAGGTGTTCCCCTTGATGACCGGTCGCGTTGTCACGATCCAACGTTATCAATTGCCCGCCAACTGGAACTCCATGGCCCGTGCGATCGCGATCGAAGTCAAAGACGCGAAGGAAGCGGGCAAGTTGCTCGACAAGGTCAAAGCCAAAGCGCCACCCCAACGCATGAAGCCCGAGGTTCTTCGCGGCAAAACGGCTTACTTCTCCGAGCAACGTCAATTTGATCAACCCGGTGTTCGGGTGCCTGAAAACAGCGTGATGCTGCTCGGCAATTGGTTGCTGTTCTGCGACAGTCGCGAAGTGCTGCTGCAAGTGCTGCGTGCCGAGGCCGGTGAAATCGATCGCTTGGCCGACGACGCCGACTATGTGCTGCTGACCAGCGAATTGGGAGCCAAACTCGAAGGGGAAACGCCGTTCCTCTTTCAGTTCAATCGCGACGCTGAGTCCTATCGTATCCTGTACGAAATGGCCAACTCGGAAGAGACCGCTCAATCGGTCGAGAACCGAGGTGGCGACAATCCCATCGCGGGTCGCGTTGCCGAGTTGATGCGACGCGATGACTGGCCGGAGTGGGAAGACTTGGAAAAGTACTTCAGTGTCAGCGGGATCTTCGGTTACGACGAACCAGGCGGCATCCACATCGGTTCGTTGAATCTTCGCCCGATCGATTGATCGAAACGCACGCGACGCATCAGAGTAGAACAGTTGTCCTCAACTGTTCCGTCAGGCCACCCTCCACGGCCAAGCCCCCTCGCAACCCAATCCGATCTGCCACCCTCGCACACCTACTCTAATCAGAGATCCAGCTCGTCCAACTCATCGACCAATGCATCCAAGTCCGTGGATTGATTGGGAGTCAACGGCGGCGGCGAGACGACGGCCGCCGATGGCTTGGCAGGTGGCGGTGTCATATTCTGGATCGGTGCGATATCGGGTTTGGGTTGAGCCGGCACACTCGCTTTCTTAGGCCTCGCTGGCCCGCCCGCTCCGATCTGAAATGTCGGCGTCTGCCGAGTCGCCAGCAACGATTGCAAATCCGCCAGGATCGTTTGCGAGGCTCCCTCACGGCGCATGTCGAAGTGGTACAGCTTCGCGATCGGTTCGTTGCTTTGAACCGGTTCCGCTTCCACGTCACGTCGATGCGGCACACGAGCGACTCGTTTGCCCAGCAACCCGAGCGGTTTAGAAACGTGTTCCGCGTCCGTCCAGGCGACACAGGCAACGTCGCCCGCGATGGATTCCACGGCCAACCGCTCCGTGCCAGATTCGTCAGGACGGGGAATCCGATCCAACAACACCAGGTCCAGACCAGGCCGGCCGAGCAATTGCCCCACGGCATCATCGCACGCCGGATCGAAATGGCGATGCTCGCCGGTGGGACGCAGCACGATCACGTTCAAACGAACAGCCATGAAGGATCAACTCAGTGGTCGGGATAATTTTTGGGATGGGATTCGAGACGATTGCCAGAACATCCTGACTCGGACGTTTCCAGTGGCAATCCCACGACATCATAGAGCTGAGACCACAATTCGCGAACGTCGGTGATCTCGGGGAGCGTTTCTAACAAACGTCCGCCGGTGGGCATCAATTTTTCGCGAGCGTCGGGGTGATCTCTCAGTAATTCGTGCAGCAGGCCTTCGATCAGCTTGGCGGTCACCTTGGTTCGGTGCAACACGTGAAAACCACGCAAGTCACGATGGGCCGTCACCAGACAGGCGTGCCCCGCACGTTGGGCTCGGCGACGAAGTTGGTAACGGCCCCAGGGCGACAATTGTTCTGCCCCGTCGACGACCAGCACCCCGCCGGGCGAGACCGCGGATTGCACTTCGCCGACAGCACGATCATTGGCCAGCACGCAGGAAAATCCGCGAAGCGGCGACCGTTCGGGTTCACCCGTCAATTGGATCCATTTCCCGCCTGGGAATTGCGTTTGCAAGGACTCCGCGATTCCATGCAGCAACGTTGACTTGCCCGACCCGTGATTCCCAACGATCAAACCGAGTCGGTGCTGCCGCAAACCCGTCAGGATGTTTTGAAAACGCTCGTCCGAATCGGGATCGTTTGGTCCAAAACGAAACGGGATCGCACCCGGTCGCGTGTGACGACTGGCAAACGGATTCGTGCGTGGAGACGGCGGTCGGAAATCATCGGACATCGTGCACATGATAGCGATGGCATCGCGTGCAGTGATCCCCCGCTGCGGACCTGGTATGACAACTGGAGCAGTTTGCTTTGGTCATCGGCACGAACTCCGGCAACAATTCCACCGGTGATTCGCCTTCCATGTGAACCGCATTCGCAGGATTGACCGTCCCCAATTGGTGACAATGTTTGCAGTCCTGCAGTCCTTGCACGTTCAAGTGTGGCGTGTGCGAGAAATGTGTCAGCCGTTCCTCGTTCGTCTTCGTTTGGAACGCTCGCCATCGAATGTTTGCCAGACCGGAATCTGGACCGGACGGCGCATTCACTTGATGACACGCCGCACAAGCCTGCACGGCGGGCTGAGCCAACATGGTTTCCTTGAGTGGATCGTCGTCCGGCAGACGTCGAATGATTTCAATCATTGATCGCAACACGGCATCGGAGTGACCTTTGCCGCGATAGCGAATCGACATTGTCAGGTCATCGCGGTACCAACCACCAAACGATTGCGTTTTCGCCGCGTCGTAACGAGCGGCCAACTCCGCCGCCCAATCGGTCTGCGGGGGCGACGTTGCACTCTCGTCCGACGTGCCCCAAGATGCCAATGGATCGTCCGCGAGCAACGGGTCGTTCGCCAGCAATGGATCTGTTTCGATCGAGTCGTTCCCCAATTCGTTCCCCAATTCGCTGTCCAGCAGCCCGAATCCGGAGTCGGCCACCGGGGCTGGTTCCGCTGTCGTCGCTTGAGCGGTGGTAACGTCACCAAACCAAACTCCCATCGCGTCCCGGATCAGTTGCGGCGGAAAGGATTCAACCAGCGGTCGAGCGATCTGTTCGTCCACGCCCGCGTCACGCAATCTCTGCATCAACGCGTCTTGGCCGGAGGTGGCCAGGTCTTGAGAAAGCTCGGTGATGGCGTTGCCGAGCGACACCGCTTCGACTTGAACGATGGGGGAATCCCAGTTAGCGGTTTCGACTCGTTTGAATCGACGCAGCGCTGATTCGCTGGTTTCCGTTCGCAACATCAACGCCATCCAGCCATCCACCCTGCCGTCGGCAAATCCGGTCGCCAACGCCGGCCAGTCGTTGATTTGATCGGCGATGTCTTCGGGAAGCGTCGGCAATTGCAACAACGCTGGTCCCTCCGCGATCTGAACTCGCAACGACGAATCGTGGCACTTGGCACAAGCGATTTCATAAGGCAACGTCGTCATCACCGGATCGGCGGTGTCCAGATCAAAACTTGAGAAGCTGGGCCCAATGTGACAGGTCTTGCAATCAAATGTCGCAAATGCATCGGGACTTGATGGATCCTCGCCGCTTCGTTTCTCTGCTTCACTGGAGTTCTTCTCCGCTTCGCGGGGGAAATGAATCTTCGCGTGGCGTCCGTGATCGAAGTGAATGTTCGACGCATGCGCGTATGGCCACTTGCCAAATTCGGGATGCGAATCGGCAAAGGAACCGAATTGGTTGACGTGGCAAGTTTGGCAGCGTGAATCCGTGATGGCCGCGAGGTGCGCATCCGCACCATGGTGCTCTTGGTGACAAATGCTGCACGCTAAATTGTTTTGCAGAGAGGACGTGCGGCTGACGGTTTGGACGGGCAGGCTGTTCTCAGCAAGCTCAGTCGCATTGGGATTTGACTCCAATTGAATCGCTTTGCCGTCGCGTTTTAGAACCGCCGCCAGAGTCAACTCCTCACGTGTCTGTGGGGACAAATTGTGTGCCCAACGAGCGGACTCGCGAGGCATCTGCTGTTCGTGGCAGTTCAAACACAAGTCCGTCATCGGCACCGTTGGCATGTCCGCGTGTGTGGCACCACCCCCGAGCCAACTGGCCAGGCCGAAGAACCCGGTGTCCGCTTTGGAATCGGAGTTCGCGCCATTCGGGGCGGTCGCCAGCCAACGATTGCTGGTCGCGTTTTGGTGACAAGCCGCGCATCGGTCCTGAGCCAATTCGCCCGACAGGATTTGTGCGTGCGCGGTTGTTAAGTTGCCCGGTTGGATCACCTTGGGCGTCATCCGAGTCGCAAACAGAACCACCATCGCAACGGCCAGCAACGCCAGCATCACGGCGGTGAATTGACGACGACGACCCGCCCACGTCCGCCGGGGACGGCACGCTTCGTGTTCCGGATCGTCGCTGTTAGCGAAAGGGCACTCGCCCGTCAGGCTCGGGCCTTGCAGGCATCGATCGCATCCTGGTGAACGACCGCAGGAATACGGGTGCCCAGGACGCTCGATCCGTGGCGGTGTCGGCAGTTGAAAGTCGTCGCGTCTCATGATTCCACAAACTGCAATGCATGAATGGTATGCATGATGGCAAACGCCACCAATCCCAACGACATCACGGCGTGAACCGCCACCCAAGCTCGCAGTCGCCACTGAAGCGCGTGCTGGGTGTCCAGTTCATCACGGCGGCGGACCAGACCTGCCAACTCGTCGGCGACTTCTTTGCCGTCGTCTTCCAGGTAGCGATGCAGTTCCGTCAACCCGATCACCAAGCGACGACGACGAAACGAGTGTGCGAACAAACGGTGGGACCATGAAAGCGGCGATTCCAAGTAACGACGCAAGTACTGATCGTCGAACTCGCCCAGCACTCGCTGTGAATCCACGCTGGTCAAACTGTCCAGTCGCTGCGTCGCGCGTGCCGCCAATTGCTCTCGGTGCCAATCGATTTGGTCATATCGAGGTTGGCTGCCCATCGCGGTCAAACGGGCCGGTAGACGACGGCTCGCCAGAAGCCCATAGAAACCCGATAGGCTGACGCCGATGAACAACACGCTCAGCGTTCCTTCCAGCCAACCATCCGCGATCAACCGTCCTGTCGCGATCGCGGGCACATGCATCGCAAACACGCCGCACGCGAACAGACCGGTGAAAATGTGAACCTGAGTCCAGGTGCTCATCGTGCCAAAAGGCAGAATCGGGATCCGTCTGCGAATACCGATCGCAAACAAAATCAAAATGGAACTCAGCAGCGTCCAGCCCGTCATCACGCTGCTGCGATAAAGCGCCGCGTGAAGCGATTGAGACGCCCAGGCAGTCAAGCCGATCGCGAACGCAACGATCATCAAACTGGCAACGCGGCGACGGCGAAACGACCAAGCCCGACCGGAACCGAACACTCGGCGACGGAACTGGGATGCAATGTCTGTTCGGATCTGTTGCCAGCG
>NZ_JBICHO010000449.1:0-3505 GCF_043100905.1 Rhodopirellula sp. JB055
GGCGAGAGACCGGAATCGCTACCACTTCTTCGCTAACTCGGTCTAGCAACCACGCACCGTCGTGTTTGACATAAACCGCTTGATAGGCCGTTTGCTCGGGATCTGCCCCTGGACGGCTCACGATCGCTGTGCCGTTTTCTAAGGCGACACCCGGCGAGATGAACTGGATCCGTTCGGTCGTTGCTGCCAGTTTCGTGTCTTGGTTCTCAGAAAAGATCGCGGCGAATTGCTTTTCAATGGCATCGCGACCAACGACCTGTTCACCAGACAACGGATTGGTATACACGGCTTCGGGCGACCACATCGCTGCCAGTGCTTTCGCATCGCCCTGATTGAATGCTTGGACATACGCGTTGATGTCCTCACGTAGCTTGGCTTCATCGGCGGCCTGATCGGCGGACACAGATGGCACGCACAACAGCGTGCACCATGCCACTGACAGAAGTGCGATCGCGACCGATTTCACCTGTTCAGTTCTCATGTTCATTCCTCATCGGTATGGATATTCCACGATCTTCTTCCGAATGCGGCGAGTGAATCGCCGACACAACGAACTCAATCCCGCCCACGCTGTCCATGTTGCTAACATCCACTTCCGGCGGTTCCACAGACAGCTCGATGTAAGGCAGGATTTTCTGAAACCGTTGCGAACGAAGATGAGTTTTCAGATCTTCGCGTGTCTCCCACTGCATCCAGTAAGTGATCACGTCGTCATCATTGGCATCGCAAAGCACTCGACAGAGCCGACATCCTTTTGTCACTTCGGTGGGACCTGACAAACACGCCAAGACCTGAAGGATCTCATTGCGTTTGTCCGGCGGTGCCACCACTCGCAACACAACTTGGAGCATATGACTTTCCTACATCGCGTCCGTCACCTTCCGATACGTCGGACCGACAGCCCATGGATGAATGAGCCGCTGCTCCTGGTTGCTCAAATAGCAACCATCGTTCCGATGTTCTGGATTGCCTGCCAGAAAGCCTGCAAGTGCTTTGCTGGAAATGGTTTAGGAAAGACGAGAAGGGAAGGGAGCCACATCCAATTGGCAGGGGATCTCATGGAGTTCCACCAATATATTGGAGGCTTGCCCAGAATCTTCATGATTGGTGGAGGCTTCCTGGTGGTCTGGCACGACCTGTTTTTAAGGTACTATTGGGTGGGACGCTTGATTCCAAGCTTCGCCATTCTGGCTTCCAGAGTCGTTGGTTTGATGTCCAGTCGCTCTGATGCACCACCCTTACCGCGGATACGCCAGCCTGTTTTTTCAAGCACAAATAGAATCTGATCGCGTTCGACTTCCTTGAGCGTTCGTTCGCGGTTGCCGGAATTGTGTGAGCTCGGCTGCATGTCCACTTGCAGGCTATCGCCAACCGACAGAATCATCGCTCGTTCGATCGTGTTGCTCAGTTCCCGGATGTTGCCGGGCCAGTCATGGTCTTGCAACTGTTGCATCGTCCTCCGGGAGATACTTTTGATTTGTTTGCCCATTCGTTGACCGAATGCTTCCACGAAAGCCCATGTGAGTGGGGGGATGTCATCACGGCGGTCGCGGAGCGGCGGGACATGGATCGGAAAGACATTCAACCGATAGAACAGATCCGATCGGAAGAGGTTCTTTTGAATCGCTTCTTCCAGGTTCCGGTTGGTCGCGGCAATGATTCGTACATCGACCGAAAGTGTCTTGGCCGTCCCCAATCGTTCGAAGCGTCCGTCCTGCAAGACGCGCAGTAGCTTCGCTTGCAACTCCATTGGGAATTCGCCGATTTCATCGAGGAACAGAGTCGCGCCGTCGGCCAGTTCGAATCGACCAACCGCTGCTGATGCGGCACCCGTGTAGGCCCCTGCGGCACGTCCGAACAATTCGCTTTCGATCAACGTCGCTGGCAGAGAAGCACAGTTCACCACCACCATCGGCCGGTTCTTGCGACCGCTCAAGTCATGAATCGTTTGCGCCAATAACTCCTTGCCCGTCCCTGTCTCGCCTGTCAACAAGACCGGTGCGTCAGTGGTTGCAACCCGTTCCACATTGGCGAGCACTTTGGTGATGGCGTCGCTGTGACCGACGATTCGACCGTGACGATGTTTGAGAACGGCTTGCTCGCGAAGATAGAGATTGTCTTGTTCCAATTGTTGTCGCAGTCGTTGATTCTCGGTGATGGTCTTTTGAAGCACTTGATCGTTTCGGTAACGTAAAAGTGCATTGGCAAAAACTCCTCCGATCACCACCAGCCGCGAGACAATCTCACGCGGCCATTCACATTGCCGCTTCATGAAAGCGAACGTCAAACCACCCAGTAACTCTCCACCTGCCTTGAGCGGAACGGTGACATTCGAGATCACTCCTTGTTGTTGACAGTGAACTCGTTCGTTCTCAGCGTCGGGAGGAAGGTCTTCTGGGATACATCGAATAAAGACGAGATGACCGCTGCGGAATTGATTGATGAACCAGGGCAACTTCGCGACTTGAAACGGTCCAATCTCAAATGGCTTGCATCCTGGTACTGCGTAAGAATGTGAAATCATCACTTGCTCATCGTCATCACCGAATTCGACGAGTGTGCTCCGATCGTTCCCCAAAAATTGGACCAGTGCTTCCAAACTCGTATCGATCCGACTGTGGACTTGGTCACATGGCAGATTGACAAAGCCGGCCGATAGATTTGCGAGGAGCTGTTCGAAGCTGAGACGTTCTTGGATTTCAAGGTCTGCTTCGCGGGCGGCTGTGACGTCGATCATCACTCCGACTTGGATCGGACCGCCTGAGTCATTGAGGAAGAGTTCATCGTCCAGACGCGATTCCATCACCTCGACCGACGCGACGCTTCCATCTGACCGGACAATTCGCGTCACGAAGCGAATCGATTCGCCATCACCGGGCGTTTGATTCCAGTGTTCCTCGGCGGCCTCTCGGTCGTCGGAATGAACGAATTGAAGGAGTGATTCGTCGGTGATGGTTGCAGCGTTTCGCCCGAGCAGCTCACCCATCGCAGGATTCGCGTAGCAAAGTCGCCCCTCTTGAACCAAATAAACTCCTGCAGGAGAACGTTCGAACAGCAGATGAGAATCCCACGGCGAATCGATCTCTGCCTGAGAGTTGAACCCGTAAGAAGCTGAATTGATTTCCATGATCCTCGTCGCAAGCTCGATGGTCGCTGCTCTCAAATGCATGCCGGTGAACCAATCCCTGTCCGATCATGCATTGACGCTATTCGCTCAATGTAATCAGTGGCCCGCTCAAAATGCGAGGTGCTGATTCAGAAAAAGCGAATGGACCGAACACTGTCCGCTGACCGAAGCATTGGGCGCCGCGGCAACCTCCAAGTGAGTCATGAGGCCTCTTGCGCCCCGACGGGGCATCGCATTCCAACCCAGAGAAAAGCCCTGGGAGTCGTCTTTCGCCCCAACGGGGCCCTGCTCTGTCAGCCCAGGGCATCGCCCTGGGAATCCGTCGGAATGATCAGGCCGTTAGCCCCAAGGGGGCGACTCTATCTGATTCGCGCCGCC
>NZ_JBICHO010000450.1:0-14175 GCF_043100905.1 Rhodopirellula sp. JB055
CAATTCACCAAGGTTCCCTGCACCGACGCTGGTCCCGCTGGTTGCAGCATCTTCGCCGAACAAGTTCTGCAGGGCGGTGGTCAACTGAGTCGCGTCACCGTTTTCGATCGTGAACACTTTGACTAGCGAATCGATTCCGGGCGTCTGATCGAGCTGACGAATCAGCTCGGCAATCAAAGCCATGCCCCCGGCAGGTGCGCGAACGACGACTGCATTGACGTTGCTGTCCGCGGTGATCACGGCACCGTTCAAGACCCCTGAATCGAGAATCGGATTGCCAGGCGAACTCAACGCGACGATCGACAACGATGTCGAAGCAGCGGTGGTATCACCGGCAATGTTCTCTGGCTCGCCCGAGATCGCGTCTTGCAAAACTTCGACCATGTCTTCCGCACGAGCGTTTGTCAGCGGGAAGACCTTGATTTCGGCGGTGGAAGGAGTCTTCTGAACGTCGATCTCCTCCACCAAACGCGTGACTTCCGCAAGATCGCGTGGCGACGCACTGACGATCAACGAGTTCGTTCGGTAGTCAGCGGTGACACGAACACGAACACCCAACCCGGGCCGATTCTCTTCATCACCACCAGGTTGGTTGGTGAAGAACGTTTGAATGGTGGCTTCTGCGTCGGTTGCCGAAGCGTGTTGCAATCGGAAGACACGCAAACGATCCGTGTCAGGAATCGGCTGGTCAATCTTTTCGATCAGATCATTGACCGCTTCGATGGCTTCCTTGCGACCGATCAACAGCAACGCGTTTGGCGAGTCCAGAGCGGTGATGCTGACGTCGCCTTGGCGAGCCGACAACACGTCTTCATAAAGCTGTGTCAGCAGAGCGGCAACGGCATTGGAATCGGCATGCTGAAGCTGACGCACTTCGATCTCAGGCTGAGTCAGCTTGCTCTTCTCTTCGATGTCTTTGACGATATCCATGACGCGTTGGATATCGCGTTTGTTACCTTTGACGATGATCAGCCCGGACTCAGGAACGAACTGAATTTCGGGGTCACCGATGGGTCCGGCAGGATCCGTGCCTTCGGCATCTGGATCAGCAGCGGCCACATCCGCAGCTCCTTCCGGTGCCGCGGTGCCTCCGTCGTTTTGGAAAGCCGCGGTTCGGAAATTGGCTTGAGTTCGGTTCGAAGCGGGACGTGCCGACGTGCCCGAACGACTCTTCGGGTCCAAGTCTCGCAGCAACCGAATCGCACGCTGCACGGAAGCAATCTTGGCGTGTTGCAACATGTACACGCGGGTTTCTTCACCGGCGAAACGTGGGGCCTGGTCAATCGCCTGGATGGTCTTCCGCCACGTGTTGTGCATCAGCGGGCTGGTCGTCAGCGTGACAGCGTTGGCACGCCGATCGACTTCGACTCGCGTCGCGGTGCCGCCACGTTTTTCCATGGTCAACGTGAACGACGCTCGCTCGCCGTTACGGCTGGTCGTGACCGGCACGTCTTCACCAGCGATGATTCGCAGGGCATCCTCGACTTCTCGCCAAGTGATGTTGACCAAGTGCACCGTGATCGGCGTCGCGGATTGAGGCCCCGCGACCTGTGCCAAACTGTTGGACAATGTCGCGGCATCCGCAGCAATCTTGTCTTGCAAATCCGGTGGAGCCAACACCAACAAACCACCACCTGGACGGTCGTCGGGAGTGATCGTCACGCCCGGTTGATCGAGGTACTGAAGGCTCAAGCGAGTTGCAACAGAATCGGCCACTGATACCGGCACATTGAGGTGCTTCAGTTGAGGCTGATTGGGACGCTGAGCTGAAACGCCCATCGTCGACGTTGTTGCAATTGCCAACGCAAGGGCAACACGTTTCGCGGACGCCAATTTTGCGGAACGTTTCCGTTGATTGAATCGAATGAGCTTGCCGGTCACGGTGCCACCTTGTGTTCGAATGAATCGGTTGAACGATTTTCTCGCTCGCCGGTGCAGAAAGCCCCTCCGCACAATCCGTTGCATCGTCACAACCGGTCCATCCACTGCAATCAAATTGAGAGTGCGTGTCGGTTGTTACAAAAGCTCAGAACACAAAAACACCACGAAAAAAGCCTCCTTGCCGGTCGCCGTTTCAATCACAGCGGCCCAAAAGGAGGCTAATTCGTTGAATTTCAATCAAGTACGGATGAGAGGATTCGAACCTCCACGCCCTTATCGGGCACTAGATCCTGAGTCTAGCGCGTCTGCCAATTCCGCCACATCCGCGGGCAAAGCGGCAGGATATCGTCTCAACTCAAAGTCGACAAGTCGCATCCATCCTGTCTTGGGCACGTCTCGCAAACATTGCCGGAACGAACCGCAACACCGCTCCATTCCGCATCGCGATTCTCCACCGAGATCCCCCGCTGTTGGTTGAAACCGACCATTCGTTTCGTCGCGCGGCGCACAAAAAAACGAGCGTCCCAGACGGAGGAACACTCGCATTTCATGAATGGACCGCAATTCGTTCGGAACGAATCAGCTCAGCTACCGGCTTTTGGAATGTCGGTGTGAGCGTTGGGGCCGAAGTAACGCAGGCCGACCAAGGGTTCGCTGCCCAAGTTTTCGATCTCGACGCCGTTGGTGGCGGCCACGTGGCTGATGAACACTTCGTCGGTCGTGTTCTCGCCGAAACGAATCATCGCGGGAGTTTCCAGGTCCAGGTTACCGATCCGGCCGCGGCCTTGAACGGTGATCCAACTGCTGGCAGCACCGTCTTTCAAAACGCACTTGGCACCGGGAGCAATCGTCAACTCTTTCGCGCTGAACAATTGAGCGCCATTGACGGTGCCGTAAACGACCCACAGGTCCTCGTAGCCATCGCCGCTGCGTTTTTCGTCGCGAACTGGTTCGAGGTAGTTGTTGTTCTTGAAGTGTGTGTCGACGTTCTTGTCCCAGTCCAATTGACCGACGATAAAATCGAGGTCTTGGTGCTTGTCTTCGGGCATGTCCTTGACCAGCAACGACCAAGGCACATAGCGGCCTTCGACGATCGATTGGAACATGCCGAATACGTCGCTGCCCCACTGTGGCTCGTACGTGCACAACGACCCCGGAGCATGCAGAACTCCCGGTGGGATCAACCACCCGGTGCCACGTTTCAGACGGTAAGCGCGACTGAGATCCAAGATGCCGTTGTCGCCTGCGATCCAGTTTTCCAGGCAACGACGCACGTCTACAGGCTGCGTACCCGGTTCCAATCCCATGAACGTGTACGCGAAATGGTTGTCGACGTTGTTCAACTGCGGCGGGAAATAATAACTCTCCGGTTTGGCTTCTTGGCCGACCAATTCCGCGTCTTCGAACGACTGGTGCATGTGGTGCGGGATCGGCCCCATGTTGTCGAAGAATTTCGAGTACACCGGCCAACGGTTGTACTTCGAATAGATCGCTTCGCCGACGATGTCGTTGCCACGTTCTGCGACGGCATCTTTGAGCATGAATTTTTTGCCTTCGAACAAGCAAAAACTTTGGCCTTCGTGCCACACTCGGCCTTCGTTGGCCGCGTCCGTGGTGCTGCCGAACCAACGTTCGTCAATTCCGCCTCGATCCGCACCGAATCGATAGTAATCCGAAGGATGCAATTTGATTCGGCGTCCGGGGTGCAAAAACGAACGCGGAACCCAGGTCGGAGTCAACCGCAGTACACCACCATGGGCGTCCATGGCAGAATCGAGGATACTGGAAACGCTGTCGCCCTGAATGAATCCTTCGTCTAACTTCACGGTGCTCATCGGGTGCTCGGTTGGGAGGCGGGTGAGATGGGGAGGAGGGATGTTGATTCGCGTGGAAGACAATCGACACGAATTGCACCCAAATCGTTTCCGCGACATGTTCTAGGCCCATGTGAAGGTCTATACAAGTTCAGTGGCCGGGTCCAGAATGCCCCGGCTTCGCACGCCACACTCGAATTGAATTGGAAGCCCTTCATGGCCACCGAATCCATCGTTGTCCGAGAAGTTGACGACCGTGAGCAACGAATCCAGTGGGACACGACCAGTCCCCTGCACCTGGACCTGACCACCCGAGTGGGAGAATGGACCATCCGCCACGGGATTTTTCGCGGCGGAGTCAGCGAAGGCGTGGAAATCGTCCGGCTGAAAAACAGCCGCATGCACGTGGATGTCCTGCCGACTCGTGGCATGTCGATCTGGCGAATTGAATGCGACGGCGTGCGTTTCGGCTGGCACTCCCCGGTCATTGGCCCCGTTCATCCCAACCACGTCCCCGTTTCCGAACCCAGCGGATTGGGCTGGCTATCGGGTTTCGACGAATTGGTCGTCCGCTGCGGACTGCACAGCAACGGCGCTCCACAGCACGCCCCGAACGGACAACTGGAATACCCTCTGCACGGGCACATCGCCAACACGCCGGCCGATTCGTTGTCCGTCGAATTTGACGAAGCCAGTGGCCGAGTCGAATTGATCGCCGACACCGTCGAAACTCGCCTGTTTTTCAAGCGTTTTCGAATGCGATCCAAAATTCGCATCCACGCCGATCGCACCGAAGTCGAACTGCTCGACGACGTGACCAATGAACTGGAGACACCGCAAACGATGCAGTTGCTCTACCACATCAATCTCGGATCCCCGATCCTGGGAGAAAAAAGCCGCCTGGTGACGGCCTTGGACGAATTGGCCCCCAAAGACGCTCACGCCGCCGAACAAATGGACCGCTGGGATGAATTCGACGGTCCGACGCCTGGTCAAGCCGAGCGGGTCTACTTCGGCCGCCCTCGCGCCGATGAAACCGGCTACACGCATGCGATGCTGATGTCTCCTGAACAAGATCGCGGTTTCGCGGTCAGCTACAAAACATCGACGCTGCCAGCCTTTGTATTATGGAAAAACACGGCCGCGGAATCCGACGGGTACGTGACCGGTATGGAACCCGCCACCGGTTTCCCAAACCGACGTGACTTCGAAGAACAACAGGGTCGCTTGGTCGACATCGGTGCTGGAGAAACGAAATCCTTCCGCATCAAACTGCAACCTTTCGTGGATCCGGAATCGGTCGAAACCACACGCCAAAAAATCCAAACACTCACCGAAGAAGGCGAGCCGACGGAAATTTTCACTGATCCAAGAGGCGATTGGACGGACCTTGATGGCTGAGCCTGAACTCCTCGGACCGTATCAGATTGAAAGTGTCATCGGACGCGGTGGCATGGGATCGGTCTATCGGGCTCGTCACGCAAAAACCGGCGAAGAAGTCGCCGTGAAACTGATCGCGCAACACGTCGCCGACGACATGCGATTCCGTCGGCGATTCGACGCCGAAGTCGAAACCTTGCGTCGCCTTCGCCACCCCGGAATCGTTCGCCTGATTGGCTACGGCGAAGAAGCCGGCCAATTGTTTTATTCCATGGAATTGGTTCGTGGCGAAACGCTTCAGAAACGAATTCGCGACGTCAAACGACTTGGTTGGCTGCCAACATTGGACATCGCTTCGCAAGTGTGCGCAGCGCTCAAACACGCTCACGACATTGGTGTCATTCACCGCGACCTCAAACCAGCCAACTTGATTTTGACCGACGCCGGACAGGTCAAACTGGTCGACTTTGGAATTGCCAAACTATTTGGCTTTGGCGAACAAACATTGCACGGGTCGGTCCTCGGCACCGCTGACTACATGGCACCCGAACAAGCCGGCAGTCACGCGATCACGCCTCGAACCGATTTGTATGCACTCGGAAGCGTGATGTACGCGATGTTGGCTGGGCGAGCCCCCTTTGCTGGGAAGAAAGTCACGCAGGTCGTCGAAGCCTTGCAGCGAGATCGCCCGGTGCCGCTGGATCTGATCAATCCCGATCTTCCAGCCGAAGTCGTCGAGATCGTGCATCAGTTGCTGGAGAAAGATCCGGCCGATCGCCCCCCCACCGCGCTCGCCGTCATGAACCGCTTGAAAGCCACCCGGGCAGGATTGCAACGCGGCCGAACGCTGAACGAACAAGCCTCCCGAACCCAACTCGGTGACGAAGAGTTCACTCCCGAGTTGCCACCCAACCTGGCAGGCAACCTGGACACGCGAGGCCATCATCACACCGATGCTTCTCGCGAAATTTCGCCGGACTTGCCGACCAACGAAACCGGTGGAGACCACCTGACGGGTCGACGAGTCCTCGCCAACGAACACCCCAGCAACCTTGCCGATCCATTGACCGATCCGGCAATGACCAGCACCAACGAATCGTTGACGCAATCCAAGAATAAACAGGAAGCAGCCAAGACTCACTTCCAAACCATCGACTCGTCCGTGACACCTGGTGGCTACTTGTCGGACCGTCATCGGTCAGAAAACCCTGAGAATCACTGGGTGCACTGGGCCTCGATTGCCGGCATGGTCTTAATCCTCCTGGGTGGCGTAGCGTTGTTCCTGTTTTCGATTCGCACCCCATCCGCTGCCACGCTGTACAAGTCCTTTGAAACAGCCGAACTCAACGGGACGCTGGCTTCCGAACTCTCGCGGATGAATCTGTTCTTGGAAACCTACCCGGACAACGAACACGCCGAACAAGTCCTGCACTGGCAACGTTCCGCCCAACTCGAATCCACGTATCGGCAACTCAAGAATCGCTCCCGATCCACGGCCTCGGCCGCTCAGTTGCCGCCCGCGGAGGAAGCTCTTTTGCAGGCTCTATCGCTTCGAGAAACGTCCGGTCCGGACGCGGTGAAACATCTGCAAGCGTGGTTGGATGTCTACTCGATTGAGGTTGATCCCGAATCCACCGGCCAATCTCTTTCTCCGGGCCAGAAACTGAAACACCGGCTTCGAAGCCGCGATTTGGAGAAACTGGAAACGCTCGTTCGCGACGAACTCGCTCGTCTGAATGCCACCCCTTCCGATCAAATCGCGAACACTCAACGACAACAATCCTTGCAACTTCGCCTCACCACCGCGATGTCACTTGCACCGGAAGAGAAAACAAAGGTCTTGCAAGGAATTGTCACGCTGTACGAGCAACAATCCTGGGCAACCGAGATCGTTAACGAAGCCAAGCGTCACTTGGAATCCATGCCGTGATGGACGGACGCACTGCGTCGTCACTCCACCGCGATCACTCAGCGCTCAGTTGCTTCTCATCGCTCGACTCGTTCGATGATGGCAACTCCGCCGTCTCACTGGACGCCGTGTCTTCTTCCTCTTGGACTGTTGCCCGAGCGGCCTGGATCGCTTGGATCAATTCGTCGCGGTGCTCTCTTGTTTCCTGATCCCCCACGTTCAGCGATTGGATTTGCTCCAGCGTCAACAGCATCCGGTCCAGTGTCTCTGCGTTCAAGTAACCGATTGTCGTTCTGACATAATCCAAATCCGCAGTCCCATGAAACCAACCTTCTTGCCGGAGCGCAATCTCGTCGGCTTGCACCATCAATCGGTCTGCAATCCACGGCGGTGGATTCATCGCCTCAATGGCGTCGGCGACCCGTGTGATCTCTGGACGCAGTTCACTGTGACTGGGATGCTTTGGCGGCGGATCCCAAACCGGCGGAAACGCGGCCTCCCCGTTGGCGTCCATCATGGCGATCGCGTCCTCGATGGCCCCCGTGCGCAACAGATCGTCCACCTTTGCCGAACGCATGAGTTTCGGTTGAAAGAAAACAGCCCCTACCAACAAAGTCACGCCTGACACCGCGGGCCACACCCAAACGGTCCGCCCCATCGACAGTTTGTCTGGACCAATTTCTTCCGAACGATGGTTCGGACTTCTCGACATCGCAATCGAACCGATCGCAGCGATCAAAACGGGGATGATGCCGTAGAAACACCCCGCCGCGACGGCCGATTGATAATTCATCAATACTTGCTGAGTTTGCGTCAGCCGAATGCCACCCATCAATGAAACCATCGACAATTGCGCGGACAACAGTGCAAAGAATGCAATCACCATGCATGGCACCAAAATCCAAAAGAGCGGCACCCAAAATCGCAAACCAAACTGAAACGCGACCACGCGACTGAACAACAGCACCCGCCAAATGGACACGATTGACAACAACGTCAGATTGAAACGCAACGATGTCATTTCATCCGCCATGATCTCAATCGGAATCGCATACAACCACGCCAGCGGCGCCGTCATCCAGTACCCCGTCAAAAAGATCCGGTAATCACGAACCAAACCTTTCGACGGATCTCGCTTCACACCCGTCATCGCCAAACAGATCTGAACGACGATGAACAAGACCGTGCAGATCACCAGTGACGCTGCGAACGGACCGAGCAAATCCTGCGGTGCGTCCAGCCAACTGACCGCGTCGTACTCGCGTGCCATCGACGCGGTCGCCACCAGCGCCAGCCCCAATCCGATCGCCCAACGACATCGAAGCACGCGACGAATCGAAGATTCGACCCCAAACAAAAACAACAACGGGTCTCGCAAACGCAACGTCATTGAATCACGGTCTGCAACATCACTCATGATCGCTTTCCTGGGCTGCGGCGTGAGGATCGGATTCGCTTTTGAATGGAATCGCGTCGGGATTGAACCTCAGGTCGAAACACACGTCCGACTAAGTCATTGAATTCGTTTTGCAATTGCTCCGCCGTCATTTGATCTGGCTGGTAGACGACATCAAACAACGTGTAACGCGAAAAGTCGCCCGGCAACAAACGCTGCGACCGCAACAAGGAATCATACAGACTGGTTCCAGGAAACGGCGTCTGCAACGTCAACTGAATCTCACCCATTGGGGCTTCTTCCAAAAAGTCCCCCAGTCTTTCCATCGACTCCGGCGTTTCGCCATCGGCTCCGACGATCAAACAACCGTTGACCACGATGCCCGCCTCTTGAATGACATCAACGGCCTCCAACATGCGCTGCCAATCTGCGTTTTTGGCTCCCATGCCTGGATAACGAAACACGTTCGATTCCAATCCGACCAGGATCTGCCGGCAACCACTCTCTGCGATCTGCGATAGCAACTCCGGTTGCTTCGCGATTCGCCAATCGGATTCCGTGAACCATCTTGCTCCGTGCCGACGCAATGATTCCAGCATCGGTCCATGATCGCGACCGCTGGCGAACGTGTTGTCATCCGCCAACTCAATCCAAGGACGCGCCTTCCGACTCGCGATCGCCTTCAACTCGGCTTCGAACCGTTCGTCCGGTTTGACTCTCGCCGGCTCCAACAATCGACTCGCCGCACAGAAGGAACACGCCCACGGACACCCTCGCATCGATTGAATGGTGTACCGCGGCGGAGAATGGTCGCCCAACAAATCCCATCGTGGCAGCGGCGAATCGCCAAGCGAAAAGGATCCATCGGCTCGATACGAATCCCTTCCCCGTCCGCCTGCGAAGTCCGATAGCAACTTCGCAAACGTGCTTTCGCCATCGCCCTGCACCACAACGTCAAAGTGCGGGCGGCAGTGATCGGGAGTCGCCGTCGCATGCAAGCCACCTATCACCGTGGTCACGTTGCGGCGCCGAACCAGCTGACTGATTCGTGCCGCCCGATCGGCCGACGGTGTCAACGCCGAAAACGCAACCATGGCTGGCTGAGTCGACGACTTTCCCGACAAAATTTGCTCAGCCACTTCGCTCACGGCGGTGACACCGTCATCCATGAGCAACTCGATGTCCCAAGTCTCGGGCACCAAGGCCGCGATCGTCAGCAATCCCAGCGGAGGCAACTGCGATAGCGCCGACGCTCGCCGGGCCAAGCCAGGCAACTTTAGCCCACGCTGCAACAGACCTTCGTGTCCGACTCTCAGCCCGCTCATCGCGACCAACGTCAACTTCGGCTTGGACATTGGTTCCTCCATTGTGAATTGGGCTGCGACATCATTGTCCGATTTCATTTTCCGATGCCTTCCATGATAAACTAAGGCGGCCTCACCTCGTTTCACCTCCAGAGTTTGCCCCCATGAATCCACGTCGTTTTTCAGGTCTTCGCGTTCTTTGCGTGTTCGTTGGGTTGGAAGCCGGAATGCTCTCGCTCGGTTTACCGGCAATAGCACAGGACGACACCGCAACCGCCGAAAAACAATTCTTGATCCCGGAAACCAATGAGTCGATGGCCGGCACCGGACCGGTCCGCCGCTACGATTGGATGAAGCAAGTGTGGCAGCGACGCCGAAGTACCTTTGATGCCCGATCCCAACAAGACCAAAACGCAATCGTGTTTCTTGGCGACTCCATCACCCAAGGTTGGGCAGACGACTTTCGCGGCGCATTTAAAAACCGCAAGGTCGCCAACCGTGGCATCAGCGGCGACACGACTCGCGGCATGCTGTATCGATTGAAAGCAGACGTGCTGGACCTGGATCCGAAAGCCGTCGTCATGCTGATGGGAACCAACGACCTCGAAGAACATGCCTCACCAGAAACCATCGCCAGCAATGTTCGCCTGATCGTTGAAGCACTCAACGCACACGATGCAGAAATGCCGATCGTGCTGTGCCTGGTCATGCCCAGCAGCGAAACCAAATCTCGCCCCGCGTCACAAATCAAACGCATCAACGAATTGCTAACTGAGATCGCCAACGAGAACCCAACGGTTCACTTGGTCGACACCTGGACGCCTTTTGCGAATGAGCACGGCGATGCCAAAGAGGAAGAATTCCCCGATTTGCTGCACCCCAACGCAGCCGGTTACTCCAAATGGAAAGCCGCCCTGGAACCGACTTTGCAAAAACTGAATCTGTAGCCATCCGGCACAGTTCATTGCCCTGCCATCTTCGCGACGGTTTCTTTGAACATCTTGCCAACGTCATCCAGTGAACCGGCACCGGGAACCAGCGACGATGCCAACCAAGGTCGCGGGTTGTTTCGAGTGCGGAACGCGCAAGGCAGCGGAATCAAATCCAACGATGCGTTACCGGCCAAACGCATCGCCCTCGGGATGTGAAAGGCACTCGTGATCAGCCCCACCTGGGGCTCACCGGAATCCATCGACTCTTTCGTCCAGCGTTCCTTCCACTCAGACGGCGGTGACTCCATCAATTGCTTCAACGATTTCATCTCCGCTCGAGTGTTGACACCTTCGATCCGGAAAATCACCTCCTCCGGAACGCCCAAAGAGAGAAGCAACTGGGTCGATTGCTTCCATGGCGGTTCGTAGCCATCGGTGGAAGATCCCGTCACGATGATCGCGCGTGTTGCCTTGGCATGGTACGCCTGAGCGGCTGAGATCACTCGCTCGCCGTCTCGCCCCAGTTCGTAGAAACCAGGTGCAATCGCGAAGGAACCGCCTCCCAACACAACCACGGCATCCAGCGGCCGATCCACCGACCGCTGCTCCAACGCCGGGTGAGGTTCTGACACCAGCGGGCTTTCAACCAAGGAACTGATCCAATTCGCAAACCCTGCATTGCCAACAATTCCCCACAGGGCAAACCCAATCAACCATGCTGTCGGCTTGAAAACAGAAACGGTCCCCCGCCGCCATTGGCGAATCGCATGAGTCGCGAGAGCCAGCAAGCCCAGCCAAATCAAGCCGACCGGCCGGATCAAATCCATCCCACAACGAATCCCAGCGACAAATCCTTGTTGCATCCAGGTCACAATGACGAGCAAGAAAACCAGAGCGGCCGGAGCGATCAATGAAACGACAACCTCGAACCAGAAGGTTCGAGGTCCGATGGACGAGCAAGCTGGTTCGTGGGCGTCTGCCGAATGAGATGGAATTGGATTCATCTCAAACATCATAATGAAAGCCAGACAAATGTCCTGCCCAACATGCAAAATGAACGGATCAAATCCGGTGGGTTCTTGGTGCCCGCACTCAACCGCGGCGAATACCCAATCGACTCACCGGATTCAACCAATCGTTCCTGCATCCCCAATCAGTGAGAGACGATTCGCTCAAGAAGAAGGAATCGTCAAATCGATTTCGTTCGAACCGGACTCAACTGTCACCATCTCGGAAAGTGTGACTTCCTTGGGTGGCTCCATTCCTTTGGAACGTGTTCGTGATTTGCTGGGACTCTCCCCAGGGCCGATCGGCATGCTGGGTGCTCCCATCCCGCCCGTCATGATCTTGACTCGGTGCTGCCCGGTCACTGCTCCTGGTTGATCCTGGGCGTATTCCAGCGTGTAGCGCCCGTCTTGGTCCGACTTGCCAAACGACTGTCGACCAGAAACGGGATAGAACGTGATCGAAGCTCCGGGAACAGGATTCCCGCCCATGCTGACCACCCCAGAAACCTCTGCGATCTCAGGTCCCGATGGGCCACAGCCGGACAACACGCCGATCAAACCGATCAGCAAAAATGGCATGGCCGACAACCTGGTCCGTTGATTGCGATTCCAATCTTTCGACGCTGTTTTTTTGATCTTATTCATCACTCAAGTCCCTCCATCGCGGACCGGTCGGCACGATCCATCAACGCCGTGTAAATTTCGAACTGAATGCTGTCCGTGATGAAATGCACCGAACCGTCGCCCATCACGAATTGAGCACCGCCAATGTGCTGCGATCGAAACGCGGTGTTGTTGAATGCGGTTTCCATTCCGTTTTTCGCCCAACCGCCGTCCCAGTTCAATCCACCCCACGAGGGCCAATCATCACCGGAGTAGTTGATCGGGTAACGAGTCACGACGTAGTTATTCTTTGAGCTTCCAGCCGTCGCGGTTCCACATGACCACATCCCGCCGAGCGTTGCTCCGGCGCGGTGATCGTTGAAGGTTCCGTGAACGCCGCCTTGCTCACCCACTGCGATGGTGTGGGATGTTCCGTCCAACATCGAAGCGAATCGGGTCTCGGTACCAGGCCACGGCGAATCGAATCGCATCTTCATGCCAAAGAAACCGTTGTCAGCATGAACGCCCCCCCAATCCCACACGGCGGTTGGGTGATCATCGATGGTTCCACCGGTAAAGTTGCAACCACTGTTACCGGCATAGTCAGGTATCTGAACTTCCAAATTGGCAGGTGCTCCCAACGCTTGCGTCGCATCATTCGTTGGATACGAATGCGTTTTCGCAAGCACACTAGAAGGACACCAGAATCCTGGCACACGCGCTTGATCCATTTCTTTCCAATGAACAACGGGTGCAGCCCAACTCGCGCTCATCCCGTCAAAGGACGACCCCGAAAAATCAATGCCGTCGTAGATGGCGGATTGTTCCAATTGCGGCAAGATCGCGATGAACCACGATGACTTCCGAGCCCAACCATTCGCGGTGTAGTTCTCAGGTCGCCCTGATGCGGGGAACGACTTAAATGCGGAATGATAGTTGTGAAGTGCTAATCCGATCTGCTTCATGTTGTTGCTGCAGCTCATCCGGCGAGCGGCCTCTCGAGCAGACTGCACGGCCGGCAGCAGCAAACCAACCAACACGCCAATGATCGCAATGACCACAAGCAGTTCAACCAAAGTGAAACCACGTTGGTTACGAAACGTGTGATCGGTGCCTCTCGGAAGCAAGTCGGAACGCGACGACATAAACGGATACTTCAACATAGGTCTCTCAATAAAACTGGGATGCGGCCAAAGGACATCAAGTGAACTCGATCCTTTGATTGCAGCGATTGCACGCAACGATCATTCCGCGTCAGCACCCCGCCTTTTTGCGACAACACCGATTGCAAACCATTTGCTTGAAAATGCGCACACGATAAAATCGGCCCACAACAAGGGCACTCACCCCACCCCAGCGAGCCTCTAGGTGACGCAGATCACCCTCTACGGAACGGAAAATCTTGTTCTTTTTGTCGTTTCTTAGGTCGTGTTTGCGGCGGAGGCACCGTCCCACGCCCTTCAAAACATCAGGCTCGCATCAAAAGCTGGCGGGATTGCCTCAAAACAATGCCGCAACGCACAAAAAACAGGCGACCGGCCAGCGCAATATCTTCCAGCAGGTTTAAGCGATCGAACCCGACACATGTCATCGAATGGAGCCTGGGCGGGGCACATGGCAATTCGTGTTTGATTCAAGAGTTCGCAGATGGGCGCGTCCAATACGAAAACATCTCCGTTGCCAACTCACCAGCGGCAAACGTGCTGGACAGTCGGTCCAACACATCGAGCAAACGATCCCTCAAGCAAAGGACTGGATGAACCAACGAATCACCTTGGTCGAGGGGCAACCGATCTGGTCTCATGGAGACGCATCGCGACGACCCGGCCACCGGCACCGTGCTCACCGCGAACCTGGAGGACTACCGCATCCCCGGCATCGCCGACACCCCGGAGATCGACGTGTACTTCCACACCGAGGGCTGGGACCACGTGCCCGGCCGCGGCATC
>NZ_JBICHO010000451.1:0-15393 GCF_043100905.1 Rhodopirellula sp. JB055
GGAAGGTTCAACCGAAACGGGTGAGCGACCAAACACTCCGAGCCAGCCGGATCACTTGTTTGCGGCAAGGCAGCACAGCGATTGATCGCTTCACAGAGTTTGATCAATCGAGTTCGCACACGGTCCGGCTCAAAGGCTCGGATGACGACGTCGGGCTCGGAAGCCACGCCATCCAAGCGAAACGATCACCGTTTCACGATCAGAGCGAGGGACGTTTGTCGGATTTGCTTGAGCTGTGGGCCGAATGACGAGGGCCTGTCGGAGACCTTCCGGCAAGCCTCTTCGTGTAGCAAAAGGGCTTCGACAAGATCAAACCAAGGCGATGGGTTGATCGATTGGCTCTGATCTTGCAGTGCTTCCAACTGAAGCTCCAACGCTTTCTGCGAGCGTGCCAAGGCTTGTCCTGCACGCTCTAAATCACCTTTCGATTGATACGCTAGCGCCAGCGGAGCATCCACTATGTAGCTGGCTGGCCAACGAGTGTCCGCCCCCGCTTCCAAAAGCAATTCGACTGCCGAATCGAATTCTCCCGCTCGCAATTCCGCCAGTCCAGTGATGAATTGACAAACGCTCAGTGGAGAACTATCGGGTGGTGGAAGCCGGCCAAGAAAATCACGTCGGCGATGTTCGTCGTCCCCTCCTGCACCATCCTCGTCAGTGGTGCGTCCCACTTGACGCTGAGCCAACCAACGTCGGGCAAGATCGGCGTTCACTTCCACTTCCATGGACTCGTCAGCGGGGTCTCCCACCAAAAACCCTCGGAGCAACAACCAATCCGGTTCTTCGCTCAACTGAATCTGGAATTGTTTGACCAAACGCTGGTATTCGTCTTGATGACCAGTGAACAAGAACAACGCCGGAACGCCCCACCACTGAGGTTGTGCGGTCTGGGCACCGGTGTCGAGGGCGATGGCGTAGTCCCGCGCCGCTTCCGGCCAAAGGTGTAGCCGAGCATAAAGCTGAGCTCGTTGGACACGCGGCAAGTAGTAGCTTGGTTGAATATCAACCGCCGCATCATATTCACGGGCTGCATCGCTCCATTGCCCTGAATGAGCATGCGTCTGACCTCGAGCAACACGCTCATTGGCTTGAGTCAAGTGAGCTGCGAATTGCTCCACTTCCTGTTTCGCCGTGATTGCCTCGGCTTTCGCTACCATCGCGTCACGCAGTGCTTCGTCCTTGGCGTTGCGTTCTTGAATCGCCTCCGACATTTGCCAAAGGCTCGCTGCGGTCCCCAATACCATCGTGCATCCCACTACCGTCGCGGTGCCGATCGCCACGCGATTTCGTCGCGCAAACTTTTGGAAGCGATACAGCTTGCTTGGAGGTCTCGCGTTGACCGGTTCGCCTTGCAAATAATGCCTGAGGTCATCCGCCAAGGAAGCTGCGGAATCGTATCGGCGAGTCCGATCTTTCTCCAACGCCTTCATCACGATCCAGTCCAAATCACCCCGCAGTTCGGAACCTCGACTTCGTGATGGGTGAGTGTTCATTCCACCGGACGGAGTCCCCAAGTTACGATTGCGTTCTGCCGTCAAGGTTGACAGCCGCGTGCTGGGCCGGGGTGGGTCTTCTTCGCGGATGATTCGCCGCATCTCGTCCAAGCCAGCGGAATCCAATCGTTCGCGATCGAATGGAGTGGCTCCGACAAGCAACTCATACAGCAGCACCCCCAGTGAATAGATGTCGCTGCGAGTGTCCACATCGAGCCCGCTCATTTCAGCTTGCTCGGGGCTCATGTACAGCGGCGTCCCGATCATCGAAAAAAATCGCGTGTAGACGGTTTTGTCTGTGAGCTTTTCCCCAAGAGCCTTGGCGACTCCGAAATCGATCACCTTCGCGACCGCTTTTCCGTCATGCAAGGTCACCATGACATTCGATGGTTTGATGTCGCGATGGATGACGCCTTTTTGGTGGGCGTGCTGCACCGCAGAGCACACGTCGATCATCAAATCCAAACGCTCGCGAACCCCCAAACGCTTTTCATCACAGAACTCGGTGATGGGAAGGCCTCGCACCAATTCCATGACGAAATAGGGACGATGGTCGGCGGTCACTCCGGCATCAAAGACCTGCGTGATGTTGGGATGGTTCATCAACGCAACGGCTTGGCATTCGGCTTCGAACCGCGCAATGACCTCCTTGGATCCAACGCCGGGTTTGACAATTTTCAATGCCACACGGCGGCGAACAGGCTGGTCTTGCTCGGCGACGAACACCAATCCGAATCCGCCTTCGCCAATTTGTTCCCTCAGCTTATAGGGGCCGATCTGCATCCCAAGATGGTCGACGGGCTCCGCGACCAGATCGCTTGTGATGAACGGTCGAACTCGGTCGGTACCGATGGGATGATCCAACAACGCGGCGGGCTGCACATGTGCCGCCAGCAATTCCTCGACGGACTGGCGAAGATCCACATCGTCGCCGCATGCTGAATCCAGATACGCCAAACGATCGTCGAGGTTCTCTTCCTCAATCGCCTGTAAAAAAATTGCTCGTTCAGTCGGATTGGTCATATCACAATGGTAACCTCAAGGCGTGGTGGAGGCTTCCATTGGAGGACGACCTTGCGGCGGCCCAGCGTTTTGCAACTGGGCCTCTTGTTCGTCCGTCAAGATCGCAGCCAATCGCCGACTGACTTCGGCTTGCAAGGTTGCGAGCTGCCGGGACTGTCGCTCGTTCAGATTCAAAGACTGAATCACGGGTTCCGGTAGAACCTTTCCCGGTTCGGGGGGAGTTCCATGACGTCCGCCTTGTTCCTCTTGCGGCGGCTGGCCAGGGCGACCGAAACCATTCGCTCCCGCGTTTCCATTCATTGGCGGTGGACCGCCTCGCCCGAACTGGTTGCTCTGATTGCCGCGACTTTGGTTCTGCAGAACAGCGAGTAACTCCGACTTCGTGACGGCGCCGTTCTGGTCTGCATCCGCAGTGGTGAACAGTTGCAAATTCATTTCTGTGGGTGGGCCACCGCGACCGTTCATTCCGCCGGGGCCTCCGGGTGGTTGGGCAAAAACCTGACTTGGCAGACAGAACGCGGCTGCGACGACGATGGCCTGGAGTGTTCGAATCACGTTTGGACCTCAGAAGAGTGAGAAGAGGAAACCGATCATGAGCGAGCAGGAAGTATCCAACGATCCATCGCCCTGAGACCAGTGAGAATAGGGAAGGGGACCAAAACCTCTCAAAGCGCACGTTGTTTGAGAAGATCGCAGATTGCACCGGGAGACCTACCAAGAGAGAGACCGCCAAGAACCCAATGCGCCAAGCAAGACGACAGCGGGACACGCTTTTTCGTATCAACTTCCGAAAAAAAAGGTTTTTCGAAAACCACTGGAATTCGTTGGTGATTCCTCCAATTCAGGGCAAGAGTTGACGTGTCCGACACCGACATCGGTGATGCGTCGTGTTTCAAAACACTCATTCGAAGCCTCTTGTTTGAAAGAACCCATGCCATGAATCTTTCTGGCCTTCGCTCTGCTGTCAGCAGCCAAACTTCCTCCTCTCAATCCAGTCGGCCTGGCCCGCCTCCACCCAACGAAGAGCAACTGACCAGCGCGTTGGAATCGGTCGGGGTGGATGACACCACCGCCACAAAAGTGCTGTCCCAAATCGATGACGCCCTCGCTGATCTGCAATCGGAATCGTCGGTTGGCAACGACCCGCAAGCTTTCCGCTCGGCAGTTGAAGAAGTCCTGGATGCCAACGGAATCGATTCGGCCGAAGTCGAACAGGCTCTGCGTGCCAACGGACCTTCTGGTGTCGGCGGCACGGAAGGGGCAAGCGGCCCATCGCGGGGCGGGCGACCACAAGGCCCACCGCCGCCACCACCGGAAGACGAATCCACCACCAGTTCGCTTGAGTCGGCATTGCTTTCGGCCGGTGTCGATGAGTCGTCCACCGATGAATTGGTAAGCCAAATCATCGACTCGCTGGAGGAACTTGCCGCGGAAGCAGAAGGCAATGCTTCCACGGATCAAATCCGCGAGGCGTTGACCGGCGTGTTGGAAGAAAATGGTGTCGACGCCGATGCGTTTGCCCAAGCAATCGCGAGCGATCTCAATGAAGCTGGCCTCGTCATCGACGAATACGCGTGAGCTAGGAACGCGAGCCGGTTCAGCTATGATGTTGCGGATGAATCGAGACATCACGCGAATATTGACGGCCATCGACGAAGGCGATCCCAATGCGGCGGGGGATCTGCTTCCGCTGGTCTATGATGAATTGCGACGTCTGGCCTCAAGCCGAATGAATCATGAAAAGCCGGGCCACACGCTGCAACCAACCGCACTGGTTCACGAGGCTTTCTTGCGATTGGTAGGCGGCAACGATCCACAGCAATGGGACGGCCGCGGGCACTTCTTTGCGGCGGCTGCCGAAGCCATGCGTCGAATTCTGATTGAGAATGCTCGCAGCAAGAAACGCACCAAGCGGGGCGGCAATCTCGTGCGTCATGAACTGGATAACGATGTCCCTTCCGTTGACACGCACGACATCGATGAACTGTTGACGTTGGACGATGCGCTGAACAAGTTGTCCGACGAAGATCCCTCGCTGGCGAAGCTGGTCGAACTTCGCTATTTCACGGGGCTGACCATCGACGAGACGGCCGAGATCCTCGGTGTCTCCGCACGAACGACCAAACGCAACTGGGCCTACGCAAGAGCATGGCTGCAGCGTGAGATGAACCATTCGTGAGTTCCGCTTGATTCACTCCTTGCGAGAGAAGACCTCAAGCGAACCACCAATGCTTCCAACCGCGGCGAAGTGGCTGCCGTCTGCGGACACGGCGAGCGAGTGAACGTAACCTCGGTGAATGGATTGACGCTGAAGTCTCGCGTTACGCTGGAATTCCCAGACATCAACCTTTCCACTTCCGCCCGCAAACAAGTGTTGATTGTCGGGCGCGAAACGCATGGACCACAACGTTTCACTGCCAATCAAAGGCATCAGTTCGCGGAACGTGTTCAGGTTCCAAACCCGGATGTTGTAAGTGTCCGCCACGGCGAGCCAAGTGCCGTCGGGCGAGAAAGCTGCCGACTGCCCCGACGCCCAGGATCGGTTCAATGGGCGCTGGCTAATCGGGTCGCCTGTCCGCATGTCGGCTTCGACCAACGAGGCGCCATCGGTTGCAAGCATCGTTCGTTCGTCCGCCGAAATATGTACGGCCTTCACCGGGCCCTCAAAATCACTGATCATCGAGAGCTCTTTTCCTGTCGCGATTTCCCAACAACGAGCGACCTTTTTGGCATCGCCGGTCAATGCGTAGCGACCGGACGATGAGATGTCGATGCAATGGATCTCTCCGTTGTGACCAGGGAATTGCCCGGACGGGCGAAGCAGTCCTTTCGCGGTGACGGAGTAAACCACGATGTGCCCCGTGCTGCCGCCAGCGATCAAGTGATTCCCATCGGGAGTGAAGGCACAAGCCGTCACCGCCTGAAGCATATCCAGTCCGGTCAGCTCGCCCAAAACGCTTTCATGATCGAAATCAAACAACGTGATCTTTCGGTCGGGACGTCCTGTCGCCACAACATTTTGATGGGGATGAATCGCCAGAGACTTCACTCCCCATCTGAGATCGGAGAACTTGGCAATCGGCGACAGCTTCGCCCCCACTTTCATCGGTGCGGTCGTTCGATTCGGTGAACGGTCGGAAGTCATCTTCGAATTTCGATCCCCCGCGGAATTCATCGGAGCCTTGGCAACAGACGATGAAGCAGATCGAGCACTGGACGTCGCCGCGACAGAAGAGCTTGTTCGATTGGGTCGGTGAACTTCGTGAGCTTCAATCAACCGCAAGTCCACGCACGCGTCAGCAAACATTTCTTTGAAGACATCTCGCTTGATCGTGCCGCCGCTGATCTGAAGCGAACTGAAAACCCTCGCCACACGAGACGCAGTTTGCAGTCGCTCCAGGAACTCTTCCACTTGCAAACCAAATTCGCTGGCGACCTGTTCCAAATCAATGTCTTGGATGAATCGAGATGACATCGCGGAGATAGACTCGCCGCTACGGCTGAGCGTGGTGATTCCCAGGTCGTCCAGTGCATCCGCGAACCGCTTCGCATCGCGGTCCATGATTCGATCCATTTCGCTGGCCTCACGATAAAGAGCCAAGATATCGTCAGCGTCGTCGAACGCCGACCGGTTGGCTTGAACCGCTGGTCCAACTTCGTCTCGTTTGGGGATCATGCCAGCATAGTGACACGACATGCAAGACACCCCATTGGTCACCGTGCGGTCTGGTTGCTTCGGATCGCTGACGATTTGCGTCGGACCTTGGTCAATGCGAAGTCCCTGCTCATCGGTGAGCAGATAGCCTTGCAAACCATTTGGAAGCGTGAAGATAATTTCTCCACCATCGTGCTGGAACGAATCGCGACGATGGCTCGGACCGAGCGGGTACTCAAAGAGGTTTTGCCGCCCGGTGTTGCTGGCAAAATCGTAGCTCTTCCAATAGGAACCGTAGGGAGACTTGTGCCACTCAATCAAACGATTGTTCTGAGAAACCCCCGATCGGTTGAAGGCGGCTCGAATGGCCATCTCTTGGTTGATGTTGGCCTGCACATTGACGCGAAGCATGTTTTCTAGGTCAGCGTCCGTCTCCGGCAGGTTCAGCACGCTGTGATAAAGCGGAGGCTTCGACGCAGCGAAAACGAACCAGTCCACTCGAACGAACGGCATCGCGGTTTCAGTCCGTTCGAAGCATGATTTTGCCTCCGGCGATCGAGGTGGAAGGAAGTATGGGTTTGCGTCTTCGATCGACTTCCAAATGGTTTGAGTCCAATGGACCGTTCGCATGTCGAGCCGAAAGATCGTGCGAGCAGGATCAATCGCCTCGGGAATGATCAGATCGGAATTCCAAGAAAGGCTATTCAAAAGTTTCGCGAACGCGTTTCGATAGGTTTGCAGTTCATCTTCGCTGATGCCGGCGTTGTACAAATGCGTCAGCGTGAAGTATCGCATGAACCGTTGCGATCGCTCGGGCTGTTGTTGCAAGTCTTGGTCGATCAATGCCACGACTTGGTCATTGCTGACGAACGGTCGCTCCGGTTCGTCATTGATCGCAGGCGACCCCGCGGCGATCCATTCTTGGATGACTTGGTTGTCCTGCTGACTCAGACGTGGTTCTTCGCCGCCCGGCGGCATCACGCTGTCATCATCCGCTTGAATGCGCTCGATCAGCAACGAGTCTTCTCCGGGTTTCGCAATGGTTTCGGCAAGCTTTCCAAGATTGACGACAAAGTTGAAACCACCTTCGCTCGTACCATCTTCGCCGTGGCAGCGATGGCAAGCATCTTGCAGGAGAATCTTGGTTTGAGTTGCCAACTGTTTGGGTGACATGTCCAACGTGGACGCCGAATTCGACATCGCCTCGGGCGTCTGGGTGTTGGCGGGACGATTGCTCTGGGAACTCGAAGCTGCTTTTTTCGCAGCCAATTCTTTCAGGAAGGTTTGGTCCGCGTCGCTCAGTTTCGCGACGGGGATGCTGATGATCTTTCCATCAGGACGTTCCAGGACAACTTTGTCACCGTGAACGACCACCAACTTCGCTTCGACACGATACTTCCCAGTCGCATCGGTCCATTCGCGTGCCTGCAAAGAAGAAAAGGCCGTGACCGTGAGCAGCAGCAAAAAGATCTTGAATCGCATGAATCTCGGTCAAACAAAAGAAAAGAGGGCGAGACCACCAGGCCACCTGCAACGCCTGGTCTCCATCGTGCATCCCAGTATACCGAAGCCTCCATCAAGCGCAGGTCTCCAAAGCCAATCGTTTCTTCAAACAACCAAGTAGCCGACTGAGGCTCTCAGTCGGCATGAACGCACCCATTCGCAGCAAGCGATCAACCTCCATAGCAAAAACAAAACCACGAGTCTACGAATGTGAGCGAACGGCAGATCTGTTTTTGCCGACAGAGGGCCTCTGTCGGCTACGTTGTTCCTCACGGTCGGAGGACCGTCCTGAATCGACAGACCACACCGGATGGCAGTTCAGTAACGTCGCCGATTAAATCAACGCCTTGAGAGGCCCCCATCCCGCTGCAATCATCCACAAACCCTCGCCAACCAACGACCAGCAACCATGTAGCCGACTGAGGCTCTCAGTCGGCTTGAGCGCACCATTCGCAGCAAGCGATCAACCTCCAAAGCAGACACAATTCCACAAGCATCCAAATGTGATCGCACGGCAGATCTGTTTTTGCCGACAGAGGGCCTCTGTCGGCTACGTTGTTCCTCAACGTGCTTGGATCTTGAACATGAACTCTTTTCCTCGAACAAAGATCGCGTCGTTGGAGACGGCCGGGCATGCGGAGGTCGCCATCTCTGGCACGTCGTTGGTCGCGATGATTTCGAATTCTCGTTGTGCTTTCACGAGGGTTCCGAGTCCACTCTGGTTGAAGAAGTACAGACGATCGCCAGCGAGAATCGGCGACGCCAAGTAGTCGCCGGAAATACGTTTCTTCCAAAGTTCCTCCCCGTTGTTCACATCGATGCATGACAACACACCGTTGTCAGTGACTTGAAAAATCAATCCATCGTGTTCAATCGGCATCGCAAAACGAGGGTTGCCGCGTTCACGCACCCATTCGACGTGCGAGTCGGTGACGTCTCCCTTGGTGGACTCATCCAAACGGACCGCGACGAGTTGAGCCCCGCGGGATCCAGTGTTGATGATCGCGAGTTTCTTCCCCGGCACCCACAGCGGTCGAATGCCAGCGTTGTAGCTGTTGTGTCGCAGCGTCCAAAGTTCTTTGCCGGTTTCAAGATCGTAGCTCTGCATCGCTCGAGCACCGACGGACAGAACTTGCGTTTGATCGCCAACTTGGACGATCGCGGGTGTGCAATAGGCTTTCCGCAGGTCCCCGTCACGTAGTGGTTTTCCGTCGTCACCCAGATCTTCGTAGTCGGTGCTGCGGTCGGTCCGCCAAATCGTTTCTCCCGTTTCGGCATCGAGAGCTGTGGTGTATTGCTGATCAACGCCATCGAACGTCAGCACCAACTTGTTGTCATGCAAGACGGGAGAGGAACCAGGTCCTCGAAAATGCCGACAGGGCAAATCGCGTCGTTGCCAAATCACCTCAGCGGTCTCGGCGTCCAGCTTCGCGGTTCCATAGCTGCCGAAGTGAACGTAAACGGCTCCCGGTCCCAGCACACAACTAGGTGCCGCGTAATTATTGAATCCGCGAGCACCACCGAGTTCTTCGACTTCCTCGTTTTCAAACAGCAATTTGTCGTGAAGGATCTCGCCAGTTTGCTCATCGATCGCGATGACAAATTGCTGCTTCCCATCCGAGGTTGCTGTCGTCAGCCAAATCTTGCCCTCACCGATCACCGGCGACGAGTGACCTTCATCGTGCAAAGGAGCCTTCCAGGCAACGTTTTTGGTATCCGTCCAGTGAATCGGCAATCGTTCGGCATCAGCGTCAGCGACCACCCCGTTGAGATTCGGCCCATGTCGATCAGGCCACTGCGAAAATCCATTCGGTGCAGCAACGGTCAACGACGCGAGGAAAACGGCGACGCAAAGAGAGTTCAAAATCAATCGAGTCATGACGGTCGCTTGCACGAAACACGGTGGGCAGAGGGAGGGAGTATCGGGGACAGCATTGTAATTGACGTGCGTTATGGATTGGTCGTCAAGCGGCAGCGATTCGTTTCTGCGATGTTCGGTTCTGATAAAATTTGTTCGCAACACGATTTGACCTGCCAACAGCGAGCCACCTTGATGATCCAAACATTCTGTTTTCTGCTGACACTCAATGTTGTTGGCCCGCCCGTCGTGGAGGATTTGAACGTCCTAGACGGAGGCAACCCCAACGGTCCAACTTGGATCGATTGGAGCGACCCGGGTTTGATGCTGGTGCACCATCTTAATGGCTTGACCCGCGAGTGTTTGGAATCGCGTGAAGACGAGGTCAGCAAACTGAAAACAGCGGAGGAGTGGAAGGCTCGCCAAAGCAAGGTTCGGCAGACGCTTGATCAAATCCTCGGACCCTGGCCGGATCGCACACCGCTGAATCCAAAAATCACCGGTACCCTGCAAAAGGAGGGCTATCGAGTTGAAAAGATCGTCTTTGAGTCGATGCCCCATTTCTACGTGACGGGTGCACTCTTCATTCCGGATGGACTCGAAGAGCCACGTCCCGCCATTCTGAAAGTCATCGGGCATTCTGCGTCTGCGTTCCGACGAGACCTTTACCAGAACGTCATCTTGAACCTGGTTCACAAAGGGTTTGTGGTGTTCGCGATCGATCCGCTGGGACAAGGCGAACGGTTGCAATATTTTGACCCTAAAACCGGGAAGTCGAACGTCGGTTCCGCCACCAAAGAACACTCGCATGCTGGCGTGCATTGTTTTTTGACGGGACGATCGATTGCTCGCTACTTCATTTGGGACGGAATCCGCGCGATCGACTACCTGACGACTCGGCCCGAAGTCGATCCAAATCGCATCGGTGTCACGGGACTGTCGGGAGGAGGCACGCAAAGCAGCTACATCGGGGCGGTGGATGAACGGGTTCTCGCCGTCGCGCCGACCGGATATATCACCAGCATCAGTCGTTTGCTCGGATCGATTGGGCCGCAAGATGCCGAGCAAGTCTTCTATCACGGACCGAAGCTGGGAATCGATCATGCGGACTTGCTGGAAGTCCGGGCTCCCAAACCGACCTTGCAAGTCACCACGACGCGAGATTTCTTCAGTATTCAAGGGGCTCGTGAAACGGCCGCCGAAGTGCGTCACGCCTTTCGGATCCTTGGTCACCCCAAGCGATTTGATCAAGTCGAAGATGACTTCGGCCCCGGCTTCACGAAGCAGAACAACGAATCCACCTACAAATTCTTCCAGACATTTTTGGAACTGTCCGGCGATCCGGCGGAACAGACATACCCCTTTTTGACGGAAGCCGAGTTGACCGTCACGGAAACCGGTCAGGTTTCCACGGCGTTCAAAAGCCAAAATATTTTCAGCATCAATCGGCGCGAGGCACTGCCGATGCGGGAGAGACTGATTGAGAGCAGGCGAGATTTGGACCAGCATCTTCCGCAGGCGTTGAGCGAAGCGGCAAGGTTGTCTGGATATCGCAAACCCGATGCAACCATGGCTCCGGTCTTTCGCGGCCAATACCAACGGGAAGGTTACCGAGTTCAAAAGTGGGGTGTGCCGGGTGAAGGCGAAACCATCATTCCAACATTGGTGTTTGCTCCCGATGAACCTGGCACTCGACCAGCGATCATGTACGTGCATAGCGAGGGCAAGACAACGGATGCCGCCGCGGGTGGAAAGATCGAAGAATTGGTGCGTCGCGGGTACGTGGTCGCGGCACCGGACCTGCTCGGATACGGCGAAACAAGGTACAAGTTCCGACAAGGTCACTCTCCTGTGCAGCCGTTCTTCAATGCGTTGATGTCAGGCCGAAGCGTGGCGGGAATCAACGCGGGAGACGCCGTTCGCGTCATGGAGTTTTTGCAGGACCGAGAGGATGTGAAACCAGACCAGATCGGTGCCATCGCGATTGGGGATGTGGGGCCAGCCTTGTTACACGCGGCGGCTTTCGAACAGCAAATCCAGTGGTTGGTGCTCGTGGATTCACTGCTCGACTACCAGAGCATCGTCAATCATGAACTGTATGACGTGAACGCCAACTCGTTGGTCGCGGGAGCTTTGACCGCCTACGACTTGCCCGATTTACTGGCGAGCATCACGCCACGACGTGTCGCGGTTGTGCAGCCGCGAACGCACCAGCAAGAAACGGCCACAAACGATCAGATCGAATCGTCACTGGGCTTCGTCCAGCAACACGCGAAAGATCGGTTGCGTGTTGAAACGGAGGCAACCGATCTGCTGAACTTGGTCGAGTGGTGTGTCGCTCGCTGATGTTCAGATGAGCGAACGACATCAGTCCACTCTGGGCCTCAATCCTGCGTCGTCAGGAAAACTTGGTGAACACCGGCACTGACGGAGTCGGACAAGGTCACTGAGAGAGTTTGAGGGCCGGCCGGTATCGATGCTTCCATGAAATGACCACGCCGCTCGCCCGGTGCAACTTCGAACGTGTGCTTCTCATCATTCAAGTGAAGCGTCGCGGTTCCTCCACGGTGATCGTTGTCGGTGAGGATCAATTCGATCTCGTAGCGTTTCTCTTCCGGAGCGTCCAACAACCAGAAGCCAGTGGAGTTCTTCGCCCAAGGGCGGCCGCTGGAGTGTCGCCAATCTTGCCGTGTCAAAACCGTTTGCGGTTCATGCTCGGTACCGATGACGATCCGAGGCGGCGCGTAGTTGTCAGGACGGGTCGAGGAAACAACGTCGAACCACTTGGAGTAGGCCTGTTTGAGCCGCTGAACGATCTCAGGATGTTTGTTCGCGAGATCGTTTTGCTGCTTGGGATCCTCTTCCAGGTTGTACAGTTCGAACTTCGGCTCGCCCTCAAAACGTTCTTTGCCAAAGCCGCTGGGGTGCACCAGTTTCCAAGGATGTTCGTGCATCGCGAAATGGTGGAACTTTTGCGGCACGTTGCCTCGGTGGGTTTGAAAGGCAATCGATCTCGTTTCCCACTGCGATTCGTCCATTTCTCCGGTCAGCAGTGGCAGAAAACTCTTGCCATCGAGTACGGGTGATTCGGGAACCGCGACTTCACAAGCATCAAGCAACGTCGGCATCAAATCGATGTGAGCCAGCATGACGTCTGTGGTGTCGTTTGCATCCACTTTCGCGGGCCAGTGAAACAACAACGGAGACCGAATGCCACCGTCGTCCACCTGCGTTTTGTTGCCTCGCATGTTGCCAACATAACGTCGCGAATTGGGGCCGTTGTCATTGAGGTACAGCACAATCGTATTTTCGCGAATCCCGAGCTTGTCGAGGGACGCGAAAAGTTTGCCCACGTTTTGATCGATGTTGGTGATCATCGCGGAGATCCTTGCCAGTTTGTCAAACTCGGCGTTGCGTCTTTTGGCCGGAAGATCACTCACCAAAATCGGCGAGAAGTCGACTCGTTTGTATTCCTCGTAAAGTTCGTTTGGCACATCGTCGAACGGTCCGTGCGGGGCGTTGGTGGCGATGTAGCTAAAGAACGGTTTTCCCGATTCGGTTTGTTTTCGAGCAAATTCGATTGCGGCGTCAAAGAAGATGTCGGTGCAGTAACCTTCCATCGCCACTTCGTCACCGTTGTGAAAAAGTGTTGGGTCGGTGTACTTGCCCTCGGCTCCAATCGGATCCGAAGGCTGACCGATGCCGCCACCACGGTGAATCAAGCTCTCGTCAAAACCTTGGTCCATTGGCCGCATGGGATAGTTGTCACCCAGGTGCCATTTGCCAAAGATGCCGGTTTGGTAGCCCGCTTCGCTGAGCCGTTCTGCCAGCGTGACTTCGCCCGGATCCATCATCGCGCGTCCCACATACGTGTCGATGCAACGCGTTCGGTAGTTGTACCGCCCGGTCATCAGGCTGGCTCGAGTCGGGGCACACACGTTGCTGACGTAGAACCGACTCAGGTATCCGCTCTGGGTTCGCATCTCGTCCAGCGAAGGCGTGCGGATGAGCGGATTGCCCATGAACCCGTAGTCGCCGACGCCTTGGTCATCGCTCATGATCACGATCACGTTGGGACGCCCCGCCTCGTCGGTTTCAGCCGCTGTTGTCGAAGGAGAAGACAGTACCGAGCAAGCCAACAACAGGACGTTTGCGGAGGCAAAGAGAGAGAGTATTTTCATGCGGGAACCTGGTGAGAATCAAAGGTGGGAGGCGTTTTTCAGAAGAGCGTCGAGCTCAGCGGCTGCGGCCATCGTCGACGATTTGTTTCATGCGTTCCTGAAGCCGCTGAACGATTTCAGGATGGTCTTGGTAGAGGTTATTGGCTTCGGCGGGATCGTTCTTCAGATTGTAAAGTTGACCGGTCGGACCACCGGGCTTTGGCGGGATGCGTGAAGGTTTGGAAAAACCACCCGAACCGAGGCCGGTGATCATTTTCCAATCGCCATCTCGGATCGTCATCGTGGCTTTGCTTCCGGCCCGCATCACGAATTCGGTTCTCTTTTTGCCTTCTTCGAAAGGCTGTTGAAGCAACGCCGGCAGAAAACTATGGCTGTCCGGCCCAGCGTCCTGGGAAAGCTCGGTCTTCCAAATGTCGGCGAAAGTGGCCATCAAATCGGTGAAGCAAACCAGATGATCCGTGCTGCTGGATGCATTGGTGTGGCCTGGCCAGCGAACGATGAACGGCATCCGATGGCCTGCCTCCCAGGCGTCGGCTTTCATGCCGCGAAAACCGCCGGCTGAGTCATGCTGAAATCGCTCCGTGTCATTCTCGTACCAGACCGGCCCATTGTCCGAAGTGAAGATGACGATTGTGTCACGTTCCATGTCATGAACCTTCAGAGCATCCAGCACGCGTCCGATTTCATGATCGACCATCATCACAAAATCGCCGTAGGAGTCGACCTTGCTTTTGCCAGTGAACTCGGGGCTTGGTAGCCAAGGCGTGTGGGGTGCGGGATAGGCCAGATACAACATCATTGGAGACGTGTCGCCAGCGGTTGGATGAGCTTGAATGGCGCCGATCGCCACGTCGGTGAAGTGTGGCAAAACATCGGCGAGTTCCAAATCCGGGGCGATACCGCCGGCTCGCCAGAACGCACCTTGAATCGGTGACCATCCTTCACTCGAGTTGGCTTCGATGCGATTCGTTGGCGGTTGGACCGCTTCCCGATTGTTGATGTAGAAGTAAGGCGGAATGTCGGTGGAGGCTCGGATGCCAAAGAAGTGGTCGAATCCACGGTCCACAGGGCCACCCAACAACGGACGGTCGTAGGTTTCGTTGGCACGTTCTTCAAATCCCAAGTGCCACTTGCCAACCATGGTGGTTCGGTAACCCTGTGATTTCGCAAGCGAAGCCAGAGTGTCTTGATTGGGATCGATCAAAGGTTCACGTGGCCAAACGCTGACGTTGGTTCGGAACGGATAACGTCACGTCAACAACCCATACCGCGACATGTGACAAAGGGGTCCCGGTGCGTGGGCGTTGGTGAATCGCATCCCATCGCGAGCAAGCGAATCGATGCTTGGCGTTTCGATCTTGGAGTCACGGTTGAAACATCCTGGGTCTCCGTACCCCATGTCGTCCACCAAGATCACAACGATATTGGGACGTTCGGCAGCAAAGAGTACTGATGCAAAGAATGCAAACGAAAGCGAAAGAATAGAGCGATTCACGAAATTGGTAGGCGAGAGGCGAGAGGCGAGAGGCGAGAGGCGAGAGGCGAGAGGCGAGAGGCTAGAAGCAAGAATCAAGAAGCAAGAAACTATAACCAAGAAACAAAAACCAATAATCAAGAATCAAAAAACAAAAAACAAGAAACTAGAAACAACAACCAAAAAACAAAAAAAAAAAAACTAAA
>NZ_JBICHO010000452.1:0-26371 GCF_043100905.1 Rhodopirellula sp. JB055
CGGGCAACATTGATGGACTGTTCGATGGAACGGTGAAGCCTGGTGTCAAGGGCCGCCGCATTCGCGATGTATTGGATGGAACTTCCAATACAATCGTGTTCGTTGAATCCGCGGGGCGGCCGCAGATCTGGCAATCCAAGAGCGGGAGGGTGCCTGGGTCAGGGGAATTGTCGAGTTCCGGTGCGAACTACGTAGCTGTGTCCAGTTGGGCGGCAGGCAATTTGTTTGTCGCACGCGGGTATGAGTACGATGCAACGGAAGTGGACGTGCACGACCGTTGGAGTTCACCCGGTGCGCAGATGATCAACGCGTCGAACAAGTACGCTGTTTACTCCTTTCATGTAGGCGGTGCGCACGTCGCCTTTGTAGACGGCTCTGTTCATTTCCTAACCGAGAGCACCAGTGCGGATGTCATGTGCAAGTTGCTGACAATCGCGGGTGGTGAAGTGATCGGAGAGTATTAAAAATGCCCGTGAAAGTCTTGGCTTGTGCACAACTTTTCGGAGTCATCGTTCTGTTTTCGGCCGCGCAACTTGGCGCGGTCGAGCCTTGGACCGACGAGAGTGGGCTGCCGGCATCCGAGACTCCGATGCCGGTTTATGGGGAGGACCCTAACAGCGAACTAAATCGCTTGCATCAGTTGTTGTTCATTCAGTCGCTGGTCCCAGAAGAGGTCCATGCTGCGCTGCCATCCGAACGACAAAGAGATAAAACACCCGATTCGAAGTTCTACACGCGTGGTTGGTATTTTTTGAAACGCGACGGAGACGCATCAGACCGCCGTGTCTTCGGTGGCGATGTTCGCGTTTCGCCCGTCAGCCGCCTGGACGAGAAGCAACGAACCGAATTGCTGGGGTTGTTGGACCGAGTTTCTGCGCCCGACCAATGTTCGGAACTGCAGTCGTCTCTGGTCAAAGCATTGGTTCAGTGGGACATCGCTTCGCTTTGGTGGCAATGGGAAAAGCAGGATTTGAATGACCCTGAGTTATTGAATGCGATGGCTCGTGCGATTGCCGCTCTCGGACAACCCGCTGACAAGTTGAAGGCTTTGTCCAGTGGTGTGGAACAGTTGCGAGAGAACTTTTCGGCGGAATCACCCACCGCGCCTTCGACACCCTATTTTCCCAGCGATTTTGATGATGTGGACGGCGATGCCGGAAATTGGATCGAAGTGGGGCGCATCAGTTCCGCCTTGTTCAAAGCGGATCGATCACTGCACGCATCCAAGGTCTATTTGCGTGCTGGTTCGCGAGAACGGACGTTGCAATTGATTGAGGATTCGACAACGAAGCGGGGAGCGGAAGTCGATGTTCCCAATGAGACGGAAGCGTTGCTGATCCAACAAATCATTGCTTTCGACGATCAGCTTCGGCCTGTTGTCACACCGGTTGTTGACGATGTGAGAGTTCGTGCGTTGGATGGGCCGGCAGTGTTGTCTGCCCGCAACAACAGCAGTAGTCGGGACGGTTCGAGCCATTGGGTGTATCGCAGGACTCGTTTCGGTTCAATTCGCGACGGGGTCTCCGATTTCGAATTTGTGCCGGACACGTTTGAATCATTGTTCGTCGAATACGGCACGCAAAAACATGCGACTTACTCCGCTCAGTGCGCGCTCTGCCATCGCCGGACCAACAACGGCGGACAAGCTCCCGAAGGGTTTCGTGTATTGACGCGCCACTCGGATCCGCATCCCGCGGACGTTGGTGAGCGTGAACAGTTGTCGCTTCAAGAAATGAAGCCGGTGGTCAATCGACTGCGTGAACGATTGGCTGGGCAGAAGGCCGCCGATCGGCAAAAACGATCGCAAGCTCCAACAAACTCAGGTGCAGGCAAAATGCCGCCGCGAGCCGAACGAAGTGCTCAAGAACGGATCGCTTGGGGTCGCCACTTGCGAGAAAACTATGGAAAGGATCCTTCGCAGTGGCCAGCCCCCAAAATTGACGAGGGCGCAAGTTGGCAAGAACTCGGGTTGTTACCAGCGATGCAGCACCCAAGTGAGAATCCGTATAGCGAACCAAAGGCTGAACTTGGAAAGCTGCTGTTCTTTGATCCTCGGCTATCTGGCAGCGGTCAGATCGCTTGTGCTTCGTGTCATGATCCTGATCTTGCATGGGCCGACGGTCGAACCACCAGTTTCGGGCACTCACGCGAATTGCTTCGACGCAATGCACCGACTGTTCAGAACTCCGGGTATTTCAAGCATTTGTTTTGGGATGGCCGTGCAGGGACGTTGGAAGAACAGGTGATCCATGTTTTAGAGAACCCCAGTGAGATGCATGCTTCTGAGCAGGATGTCGTGCGTGAGTTTGAAAATCTGGATGGTTATCGAGATCGATTTGCTGCTGCATTTGGAACTGAGGATGTCACTTTCAAACGGATCGCCCAAGCGATCGCTTGTTATGAGCGAACGATCGTTGGCGGCAACTCACCGTTTGATCGCTACTTGAAAGGAGATGAGGATGCGTTGTCTGATTCCGCGATCGTGGGACTGGATCTGTTTCGTCGCGAAGCACGTTGCATCCATTGTCACAACGGACCGATGTTCTCTGACAGTCAATTGCATGATGTCGGATTGAGCTATTACGGTCGGAAATTCGAGGACCTCGGACGCTACGCCGTGACTGGAAATGCGAATGATGTGGGGCGGTTCCGCACGCCGAGTTTGCGCAACATCACTCGAACTCGCCCATTGATGCACAACGGTTTGTTTGAATTGCCGGGAGTGTTGAACATGTATAACGCTGGAATGCCAACCTTGCGACGAAAGGAAAGCCAGCTCGGCGACCCGTTGTTTCCCCAAAAGTCGCATTTGCTAAAGCCGCTTGGATTGAACAAGCAAGACCTGGCTGACCTGATCGCCTTTCTGACCGCATTGGAAGAACCCAAACGTCGGACTTGGCCGCCGGAGCTGCCGCGGTGAGCCGGCCGCAGTCAGGTCCCGCTTCAGTCGACGGTTGGGTTTCTTTGCGTTGATTCGCGTGTGATCACGGGCGAGGTCATGGGCTCGCCTTTTTGGGGCATGCCGCCATCCACATCGACTTGGACGCTGAGATGGCAACGCCAGTTCTCGTCGTCCGGTTCAGGGAAATCGCTGCGAAGATGAACGCCACGTGACTCGGTCCGTGCCAATGCTGAGGATGCCATGCAATGGGCGGTGAGCAGCAGATTTTGAAGCTCCCAACCTTCGACATTGTCGAACTGGTGCCGCATCACATAGGCAGCGAGCGATCGAATTTGGCTGTCGGCCTGACGCAAGCCTTCGGCGTCGCGTTGCACACCAACCAACCGTCCCATCAAGCTTTTGAGCGAAACGCGAACGTCGGCGATGTCGAACGCTTCGCTGAGTGTGTGGTCGGCATGTTGGATGCGGCGGGCGACCATTTTGTGCGGTCCTTCGGCGGCCGCGCGACTGGCGGCTTCACCGGCGTGGGCACCGTAGACCAGTCCTTCTAGCAAACTGTTGCTGGCGAGACGATTGGCGCCGTGCAATCCGGAACTGGTGGCTTCGCCTGCCGCCCACAATCCCGGCAGACTTGTGCGGCCCAGCATATCGACACGAACACCGCCGATCATGTAGTGAGCACCAGGACGAACAGGGATGCGATCCGTTGCGATGTCCAACCCAAACTGGCGGCACGTCTCAGCGATGCCAGGGAAACGACTGCGGACATGTTCCGCGTTGAGGTGAGACAGGTCCAAGTAGACGCACGGGTGCGCGGTCTCGTTCATTTGGTTGACGATCGATTGGCTGACCACATCTCGAGGTGCCAATTCGCCACGCGAGTCGTAATCGGGCATGAACCGATGTCCCGTCGCGTCTCGCAAATACGCGCCGTCACCACGCAGGGCTTCTGTGATCAAAGAACGCGAGGAACCCGCAATGTACAGAACCGTGGGATGGAACTGGATGAATTCCATGTCACGCAGTTCCACGCCGGCCCGGTAGGCCAACGACGTGCCGTCCCCGGTGGCGACCGGCGGGTTGGTGGATTCACGATAGACTTGGCCGACTCCGCCCGTGCACAGAATCGTTTGTTTGGCCCAAACCATCGTGGGGCGGCCGTCGGGGGTGACCACGATCGCGCCGTGGCAGCGACCTTCTTGGCTGAGCAAATCGACCGTGAAGGCGTTTTCCCAGATATCGATGTTGGCAGCATCACGCGAGCGAGCGATCACGGCCCGCATGACTTCTCGCCCGGTGGCGTCTCCCATTGCGTGGACAATGCGTTCGTGACTGTGCCCACCTTCGCGGCCAAGTGCCAATTCGCCTTCGCGTTTGTCGAATTGAGTTCCCCAATGAATCAGTTCTTCGATCCGTCGGGGGCCCTCGTGGATGACGCGTGCGACGACCGCAGGATCGCAGAGATTGCCGCCTGCGATCAGGGTGTCTCGGATATGATCGTCGAAACAATCTTCGGGATCCAAAACCCCTGCGATACCGCCCTGGGCGTAGTTGCTGTTGGATTCCCGGAGTTCATCTTTGGTGACGACCAAGACGGACAGATTTGGTTCGACCGCGTTGGCCGCTCGCAATCCAGCTAAACCACCTCCGATCACCAACACATCAGTGAAACGATGAAGGGCTCTTCGCGAATCAAAAGGTAGAAGATACCGGGGAGTGATCATCGTCCATCCAACGTGTAAACAAATTCGAGTGCGAGCGATCTCGACAAATTCGACGAGTGTTCTCGACAATTTCACAGTGTAACCAGTACGCTTCTTGCTGACCGGCCCCCTGCCAAGCCGTCGTTTTGGCTTTCATCGTGATTCCATGGCCAGCTTTTTGAACTCCAACGCGTCCCTTTCGCTCGACAACCCAGATCCGCCGACAACGGGTGCTTCGTCGGTGGAGATTCCTGCGATGGACCCAGCGTTGAAATCCATCCAGCCCGGTGGCGGGTGGGTGATGTCAGGCGAATTGGCTTGGGGCAGATTCCGGCGAGCTTGGTTGAGGACAGTGCGTCCGAAATATGTGGCCATGATGCGAGATCGTCGCCAAGGTCATCGAGGCGAATTGCCGTTTGATCCGGTCGATTCACGAGACATGAAATACTATCGCAACCAAGATAGTTTTTGGTGGGCAGACGCTGATGACCCGTTTCTCTGGCGAGAGTCACTGCCATTTGTGCGGGTTGGGTTGGCGGAATTGATCGTGATGACGTCGGCTTCGGTGATTTTGGCGTTGGTTGCCGGGTGGTTCTGGTGGCCCCTGTCTTTGCCGTTCTTGTTGATCGGATGTCTGGTGGCGTGGTTCTTTCGAAATCCACGACGCAAAGTGCCACAAGAAATTGGAACGGTGGTTTCCCCGGCGGATGGAAAACTGATCGAGATCCTCGAGTTCGAGGACCCGGTGATCGGTCCTGCGGTTCGTTTTCGAGTCCTTTTGTCGATCTTCAATGCACATGCGAACCGCATTGCGTTGCCAGGAAAAGTTGTGCGGGTGCGATATCGTCCTGGGAAATTCTTGAATGCGATGCGTTCCGAATCGTCCAAAGAAAACGAAAAGATGGACGTGGAGTTGGAATGTTCTGAAATCGGCGGTCGAATCGTTCGGATTCGTCAGATCACCGGTCAATTTGCGCGAAGAATTGTCTGTTGGGCCCGCGTGGGCGACGTTTTGCAACGCGGGGAAATGTTTGGAATGATTAAACTAGGTTCGCGAACTGAGCTCGTGATCCCTCGCGATGAATCGCTTGAGATTGTGGCAGAAGTCGGTGAAAAGGTGCACGCCGGCTCGACGGTGTTCGCCCGTTATCAGCAAGATTGATCGATATGAGCGAACTGAAACCCCGCCCCCCGTTTTTAGATGACGACAGTGTCGATGACGAATCCGATCTCATGCAAGAGAAGGAGTTCGCTGATCGTTCCAAGTTCGGTCGTCGTCGCAAACGTCGCACGGGGAAGCGACGGCGATTGACTCTTGCTGTTCTGCCCACGCTGTTAACGCTTGGCAATGGAGTGTGCGGACTGGCGGCGATCGCGATTGCGGTCAGCACGGGAACATTGGACTGGACGCCGGAATCCAAACTCTTCGCCGCAGGTCTGCTGATCTTCGGCGGGATGTTATTTGATGCCTTGGATGGATCGGCGGCACGACTGACCGGACAAGCCAGCCGGTTTGGTGCGGAGTTGGATTCGTTGTGTGACGCGGTCACGTTTGGCGTCGCGCCTGCCGTGATCGTTTGGAGGATCAGCGATGTGTTGCTGCAGCGATTGACGTGGGGCATTGGTGTTTTGTTTGCACTGTGCGTGCTGATTCGACTGGCTCGTTTCAATGTGGAAACACCGGAAGACGATGACCACGAGGGATTCGAAGGTTTGCCATCTCCTGCCGCGGCGGGAACGATTGCGGCGTTCGCAATTGCGATCCCGGACTTAGCAGACTTCGCAGTTGGCGAAAGCTATCCCGAATGGATCCACTGGACCGCGGGGCTGGCTCTGGACGCGTCGCACTATGTGATTCCGACCTTGGCATTGGTGTTGGCGTTTTTGATGGTCTCGCGGTACGAGTACCCACACGTTTTTGCGCAGTTGGTGCGTGGTCGCCGAGCACCACACCAGATTGGACAAGCCTTGTTTGCTGTGGTGGGGATCTTGCTGCTGCACTGGGTGGCGCTGCCGGTCGTGTTCTGTTACTTCGCCTTCATGTCACCGATTCGTTCGTTGATGCAGGGGAAAACTTCTCCTCCTTCCGGCTCATCCAATTCATCGGTTGAAAGCGGATGATCGTTCGTTGGTTGATCGGTCTGTCACTGGGCACCCTGATCATCGCAGCGACATCGCCTTGGTTCGTGCGTAGCTACGTGCCCAGGCGGTACGATGAGATTCGCCATCGAGTCTTGCTGAGCCCCGGCGAATCGTATCGTTGGCGGGCCGAGGGATACGCGACGACCGAGATCGGGCCGCACGGCATGATGGGCCGGATGACGCTGCCCAACGCGATCTCATCCAATGCAGTTCGAACGGACGTGATCGCGCTGTGGGGCGATTCGCAAGCCGAAGGGGTTTGCGTCGCGGATTCGCGAAAGCTGTGGAGTCAACTGCAATCTGAGTTGCAAATTCGAACTGCTACAGAGCATCGACCTCGGCCCGTTCAGGTGCTGCCGATGGCAAGCAGCGGCGACGATGTTTCCAATTGGGTCGCGGAACTTGGAAGAAGTGAAGCGGGATTCGGCGTGAACGAACACGTGATTCTGCTTTGTGAAATGGTCGATTTGATGGGATCGATTGCACCCATTGATGAATGGAAGGACGTTGATTCGGCCGGCCTAGAACGAATGAACGAAGTGACCCGTTGGGTGCCGGATTTCGTGCTTCATGCGGGCCGGAATTTGTTCACCGATCCGAACACACTCGCGGCACGTCGTTTGAGGTTTGGGATTGGTCCAGTTCGCCGGAACAATGAGCCGACTCCGGTCCGTTTCGAGACGGATGTTGATCGGGCAGCTGCGGAGCGTTGGATCTTGGCAAACTTATCCGCTCTACGTGACGCGACGGATCAACCCATTTGGGTCGTGTATGCGCCGCGATGCCCAGTGATCATGGATGGAACGCTGCGTTGGAACGATCCTGACGAAGTGTTGTGGTCAATCCTTTTGCAGAATGCAGCGGGTCACGAGATCAAACTTGTTGATTGCCGACCCGCATTTCGAGAATCCGTTCGACGGGGAGTATTCCCTCATGGGTTTCAGAACGGGCGCATCGGAAATGGGCATTTGAATTCGGTTGGCTATCGATTGATCACACGTGAATTTGCTGAACGGTGGGCGGGATCAGAGCGAAGTGATCGCCGGCGACAGAGCGTGGGGGAACCGGAGTGAACTTCACGCAAATCGAGTTCCTGTTTTTTTTGGTGGTCGTCGTATCGTTTGCGTGGATGTTGCGCGGACGAGTGGCTCGCAATGGATGGTTGTTGCTGGCGAGTTACTACTTCTACGCGTACTGGGACGTTCGCTTTTGCGTTCTGTTGTTACTGTCGACCGGAGTGGACTTCTTCGTCGCGAAAAGAATCGCGGCTAGTGAGGCGCGTGCAACTCGCAAGCGTTGGTTGGTGTGCAGTTTGATGGTCAACCTTGGCATGCTGGGGTTCTTCAAGTACTTCAACTTTTTCATTGAGACCGCTGAACCGTTGGTGCGTTCCCTCGGGATGAACGCGTCGACGTTGCCAATTGTGTTGCCAGTGGGGATCTCATTCTTCACGTTTCAAACGTTGAGTTACACAATTGATGTGTACCGCCGGAGGATGACGCCCACGAAAAGCCTGCTGGATTTCGCGTTGTACGTAGCGTTCTTTCCCCAGTTGGTGGCCGGGCCGATCGTTCGTGCCGCTCATTTGCTCCCGCAGTTGGCAAGCACGCCAAAGTGGAAATCAAAACGCATGTACAACGGCGCTCAGCAATTGCTTCGCGGAGCGGTGAAGAAGGTCTTGATTGCCGATCATTTGGCGGACCTCGTTGACGGTGTTTTCGCCGGACCGGAGCTCTACCATCCGGTGACGGTTTGGTTGGCGGTATTCGCTTACGCTGGGCAGATCTACTATGACTTTTCGGGCTACAGCGACATGGCGATCGGGATCGCGAAAATGTTGGGGTACCGATTTCCCGTCAATTTTCGACATCCATACCTTTCGACGTCGGTGGGTGAATTCTGGCGTCGGTGGCACATCACGCTTTCCACGTGGTTGCGAGATTACTTGTTCATACCATTGGGCGGCTCTCGTGGTACCGTCTCACAAACGAATCGCAATTTGTTGCTCACGATGTCTCTAGGAGGACTGTGGCATGGCGCGGCATTGACCTTTGTTGGCTGGGGAATTTGGCACGGGATTGCGCTCGTTGTAGCACGCGGAAAGCGTTGGTCTTTGCCTCCCTTCGCGGGGTGGCTTGCAACGATGGGTGTCGTTTTGTTCGGATGGGTGTTGTTCCGTGCGACATCGTTTCAAAATGCGATGTCGGTCTTTCGTGGCTTGATGGGGATTCCAACGTCGGTGCCGATGTTGGGTTCCGAAGCAGAAACATGGAACGCGGCAGGATCGATCGTTTGGTTGCCACCTGTGCCTTTGTTGGCGCTCGCATGCATGGTAGTGGAGCACTTCGTTTGGCGAACACGCGGGCGACGTTGGATGCGATTGCCCGCCGGTCATTGGTTCACGCCGGTTGCGACTGCGATGATGATTTGGGCGTTGTTGCTGTACGCTCCCCGCGGTTTTCGCCCGTTTGTCTACTTTCAATTCTGATTGTTTGCTCAGCGGTTTTGCCAGTCGATGCCAGACAAACTGGCGATGGCGAGCGCGAGAGCGTGGGTTCCGTCTCGCTGGTGGCCTTGAGCGGCGACAGCTTGATAGAGTTGTTCCGCCAAAGCCAAGCCAGGCATGGAAAGGTTCATCGCGCGAGACTCGGCCAACGCAATGCCCATGTCCTTCAAAAAGTGTTCGACGTAGAAACCCGGGTCGAATTGATTGTCGATGATTCGCGGACCAAGGTTGCTCAGCGACCAACTGCCGGCGGCACCGGAACCCACGGATTCCAAGACGGTTTTCAAATCCAGTCCGGCTTTTTGGCCGTAGACCAGCGCCTCGCAAACTCCGATCATATTGGTCGCGATCAAAATTTGGTTGACCATTTTGGTGTGTTGACCGGTGCCCGGCCCACCTTGGTGGACAATCGTTTTGCCCATCAAATTCAAACAAGGTCGGACTTTTTCGATCGCCCGGTTGCTTCCCCCGACCATGATCGACAAGGTCCCGCCGCGGGCTCCGGTGTCGCCGCCGGACACTGGAGCATCGAGCGAATCCACTTCACGGTTCGCGGCTCGTTCAGCGATTTCGACCGCCAAGGATGGTTGGCTGGTCGTCATGTCCACAATCACGTCGCCAGGCTTGCAGCCTGACAGGACGCCCGTTTCTGGGTCCAGGATGACCTCCCGTACATCATGCGGGTAGCCCACGATAGTGAAGATGAGGTCACTGTTCGCGGCGACGTCACGCGGGGTGCGGAACCACTTGGCTCCGCGGGCGAGCAGCGGTTCCGCTTTGGCGAGTGTGCGTGTGGTCAGCGAGATATCGTAGCCAGCGTCCAGGAGATGACCGCACATGCTGGCCCCCATCACTCCCGTTCCGATCCATCCGATTTTTGGGAGTGATTGGTCGTCTGACATTGGCTTTCACTTCTTTGGGAGGGGAACTCGCAAGACGCGATGGTTGAAACTGTCCGCAATGTAAAGTTGATCGCCGTGGATGCAAACGCCATGAGGACGACGAAGCGTGTATTCGCCCAAATTCAATGTCTGGACGACGTTCGTATGCGGATTGAAAACACGAATCAGATGGTTCACGTCGTCGGCGATGAAGACAAGCCCGTCGGCGCCGACGTCCATGTGTTTGGGGCCGTTGAAACTGGCTTGTTTGGCATTGCCATCCGCTTTTCCTTTTTGACCGCTTCCCGCCAGTGTCGTGATGTTGCCGGCGGAGTCCACACGGCGAAGACGATTGCCGTTGCGTTCCAAGACAAGCAACCGATCCGCGGGATCCAGTTCGACGGCGCGAGGATCTTTGAATTTGTCCTTTTGCCCCGCGATGATGGACACCTTTCTCGTGGCAAGGTCCAATGACCGGACGACTTGGTTGCCAATGTCTGCAATCAACAATCGGTTCTGCTTCGGATCCAAGGTGACGCAAATCGGTTCATGGAAGGTCGCGTCTTTCCGATCAACATTGTCGGATGCGGGGCCCGATTTGCCTTGTCCAGCGAACGTATCCACCATCCAATCGCCTTGGCTATTTTGTAACAACCGCCGAACCGAATGATTCGCGTGATCAGACAGGTACAACACGTCGTTGCGATCAATCACAAGGTTGTGCAATTTATTGAACCTTGCTGAGCGTGCCGGCCCATCGACATAACCCAAGGCATCCTTTGCTGTCGCGGATTCTGGTCCGGCGATCACTTCGGGTTTGGTCGGGTCATTGGGCGGGCAACGTAAGACTCGGCCGCCATCGAACTCGACGATCCACATTTGGTTTTGTGAATCAAATTCCACAGCGAACGGGGTACGCAATGGACCAGGGGCCGGTGCGGACTGTGGGGAGGGCTCGGTCGGCCCAATCAGCACTTCGACCGGCAGAACCGACGTGTCTTTCGCTTGGGCGACAGAAAGAGAAGGCAGAAAGGAAAATGCGGCAATCGTGAGCAGGGTACGACGGAAAAACGGTTTCATGGCAGGAATTGTGGGGAGGTGTGTGGGCAGGAGGGCGAGATCGGAAGCGACTCAAATGGGACGCATCCAACCCCACTACTTCACACACTATAGATCAATTCACCCAGCGTCATTGATACCGTTGTCTGACTTCGGGAAGCGGGTAATCCGTGACGTCTCGGTCGCCTTCTTCAGAATTGATTTCCCACAGACGTTGATAGCCTCGTGTCACCAAATCGATCATGTCCTTGGAGTGCTCGGGGTCGAGTTCGGAAAGGGCGAAAGGTCCTTCTATATCGACTGGCGGGACGCGAGCGTCACGGATGCACTGAGCGAGGATGGGATTGCATCGAATGTGTCGTTCGGGAGAAACGTGGAGCTTCTCAGGGTCCAGGTGCCCGATCACGTAACGTAGATAGAGGTCGCTTTCGACAATGGACATGACGTCTTCGCCGCACACTTCGCATCGATAGCCTTCGTCGCACTTGGCCAAGAGAAAATTCCAAACGAGAGAACTGATTGATCAAGTTGTTGCCAGCAACGACATCAATTCTCCTGACGTCGGCGGATCGCACAAGCGAAATTTTGTCATCCGACCATCCGAATCGTCATACAAAATCATCGTTGCGGCAGAAAGTTCGGCCGCGGCGGGGGAATCGATCAAAAGAGACGAGTCACCCGCATTGAGAGGGCCGACCAAACGCAGTTCCAAGTCATGATGGCTCTGCCGGGGCAACCATCGGTTCAGTGTTTCGGCAGACGGTAGCGTCACGATCACAAAGACGTTCACTGAAGGGCCTTCTCGCAACACGGTTTGCAATGCGTCACACCCCGTGATTTTGCTGGCTGCGTCCAATGAGAAGTTCATCGATTCGGCTTGGCGGAGATCGCGAAAACGATCGAGTCCGTCCAGCACAATCAACACGGGGGACTCGGTGTCATCGGGAACTTCACTGATGGGACATGCATCTTCGGTTGGGTCCTTTTCCGATGTCAGTGCGCCAGTTGAGTCCAGGCTGAAGTGATGCGGGGACTCCCCGCGATCGCTATTGCTGGAAGACTCATCGTTGGGTTTCCCCAGGCGTGTGTTCACAAGCTGGCAAAGTTGAATCATCGCGGCTTCGGCTTCGCGGGTGCGAATGATCTGAGCGTTGACTTGGTGTTGTTGCGTCCATTCCGCGACCGAGTCTCCTTCTTCGGCTCGCGAACCATCCATGACGATGAGTGAGAGGTCGGGCCGGTGAGCCTTGGCGGACGCGATGATGCTGCCCAAGACGCTGGGACGATTGCGTGCTGATCCGATCAATAGCGCATTGCGTCCAGCGTTGGATTGGAAACGCAACGCACAGGGTGGCCCCAATTCGACAGCTTCGCCGAGCAATCCAACCAACGTGTCGGAGGGGCCCGATGCCTCGATTGCTTGGCGTGCCATTTCAGCGGTGAATCGGCCGGGACGGTTGCCTTCGAAAATGACCGCGGCCCCGAGTTCGCGGCCCCAGGCTTCATCACGTTGGCCAATCGCCCGTAAAAGCTGAATTTGTTCCGCGGATTCCAAATACGCGACTTGGAAAGGAGAGTTGCCTTCAACCAGCCCACTGGCGTCGTTGTAGATCGCTTCGCCCGGACGGGAGATCAGACGTGCGGCGGTGTTGTCGTCGGAGAGGATCAAGGCGGCATCCGCTTCACTGCATTGCATCGCGATTCGGACGGCCATTTGTCCCAGCGTGGCACGTGGGAGACTGTTCGCGCCGGCCAGCGATTGGCTGCTGAGGACAACGTGAATTCCGAACGAGCGGCCTTGTCGAACCAGGCGATCGAGTAACGCTGTGCAATCGGAGGCCAGAGAATCGTCGCGGGTGAACAGTTCTTGGAACTCGTCGATCACCAACATTAAACGTGGCATCAACGTTTCAGGGCAGGACTGGCGGTAGGCACCGACCTCTTGCACCCCTGCGGCGCGGAACAGTTCACCACGTGTGGTCATTTCCGCATCGAGGCATTGCAGAACACTTCTTCCGAATTCGCGTTCGCTTTCGATGCCAATCACTCGCGCGTGAGGCAACTTCGAGTCGGCATAAATCTTGAACTCAACGCCTTTCTTGAAGTCCAACAGATAGAACTGCAATTCGTCGGGTTGGTACAAGGCAGCGCCGGAGGTGACGATGCTGTGCAGCAACGTGCTTTTCCCTGAACCGGTCTTCCCTGCAATGAGAACATGTTGTTGAACGCCCTCGCCCAAATCGAGGTTTCGGTGGCGTCCGGCACCGGAACTGCCAATGACAATGTTGATCCCGTCCGCGGCGGTGCAGGTGTTTTCCGGAGCGGGGATTTGTTCATCGGGCAGGAGCGACGTCAGCGGAACGATCACCTGCGAGGCTTCTTGGGCCAAACGTCCAATCCGCTGGATCAGCGCCGATCGGTCTTGCGGCATTGGCGGCGGAGCGGGCCAAAACTCGAACTCGTCCAAACCCGCGTTGAGCAAACGCCAATGGCCGGCCGTCAAACCTTCGTCAAGAAGGCGGACGCGACGCTTGGCGCTAATTGGAATGATGCCATCCTCGTTCGGCTGCGACGACGAACCGGTTAGACTGGCGCGGTCGATCCCGTCAAACGCAACGGAGGGATCTTTGCGAGCAGATTCTTCGCCTGTGTCCAATCCGGCCTCGCCGTATATCAGACGCAGCAAATTTGGATGATCAAACATCGGCATGTCGGCGGGCCATTCGTGTTTGCTGTCGACCACCAAGATGACGAACACGCCGCAACGGATCCCGCTTTGGATCAAGGAGGCAAGATGAGAGTGAGCCTCGCGGGACAACCCGTCAGGAAACCCCACTGCCGCGATCGCTTCGTAGGGTTGAGCGAGCGAGCCGGCGACTTCGTTGTAGTCTTCCAAGCGTTGGTATTGATCACGCAAGCACGTTTGCAGAATGTTTTCAGCGTGGTGACTGACATCGGCGATTCGGGCCGTGATCTGGTCTCCCTGTGTCCAGACGCGATGATGAATCAATTTGGGGTCGTGGTCAGCCAACGCGAGAAAACTGGAAAAGTTTTGGCCTCGTCCGGCGGGATCGATCAAGGTCACGCGAGCTTGACCTGGTGGCGCCGCACTGAGCAATCGCCAGAGCATTTGATGTGCGATCTGAAGTGCGTCGGGGATGTGCGCGGTGGGGGCCTCGATGATCACGCCACAGTGTTTTCTGCGATGCATCGCGACGGGCATCGTGTCGGGCACGACCAACCGATTGAGGATGTCGGCTTCGTTGTGCGAATGTCCGTTTTGTTCGGCATGCTGGGAAGCGTCGTATCCCAGGGCGGCATCGAATTGCCGTTTCAGACGATTGCCCAATCGAATCGACCCCAGCGGTAGGAAATCAATTCCCGGATGAGGCGGAGGAGGATTGGAGAGCAATTCATCCCAGTGTGGATGACGGTACTCGACCAAATCGTTGGCAGCGAGAATCCGCATCAATCCACGATGCATTCCAGTTTGCAGTCGCTGCGCCAGGGACTCGAGCGTGTGCTGGTGCTGTTGAGCGACCGCTTGAAGGGTTTGCCCCGCTGCCGCATCGGATTGATTGAGCTTTTGTGTGATGTCATTGGCGGTTTGATCAGCACGCTCACGCATCGTTCGCTGCAACTCGGAGAAACCAGTTCGAAATTGCGTTTCAATTCGTTGCAGTTGTTCGTTCAGTCGCGACTCCTCAGCAGCTTGTTTCGCAGCGAGCTCTTCTCGGGTGGCCGACAATTGTTTCTCTTGCCAACGGTGAGCGTCCTTGATGTGCAAGTCTCGTTGCTGGATCAATTCTTGGCTGGACTTTTTGGCTGCTGCGGTCGAAATTCGCTTGGCTTGCAGAACCGCGTCTTGCGATGCCAATCGAATTCGTTCGGTGGCAGGATGCAAAGACCGTGTCATTCTTCTCAGTGGCCACATCAAAATCAGATAGCATGTGAATCCGATCAAGCCAGAAACAATGACAGAACCAATGAGGTAGTGGATCAGCGGTTCGGCTTTGAGCAAGATCGACGCGCCCGAGAAAATCAACAACAGGACGGCGACCAGCGAAGGAAGGTAGTAGACCGCGTCAACAACGTGAGCCGCGAAACCCTTTTGCATGTCAGCGACGGTTGATTTCAAACGTCGATTTTGGCGGCCGATTAATTCCAACGCATCGTCGACGCTGGTGGGAGCGGATTCGCCGAACTCTGCATACAGATCCTTGGGCGTTTGCACGTCCAGCAGCCGATTGAGACGCCGAATTGTGAGTGAACGAGCCCACTCAATGTCTTCGTTGGATTCCGCGAGGGCCGCGTCGAGTTGATGGTGTTCTTTGGCGGCGAGCTTTTTGGGGAGATCCTTTCGGGCGTCGTACTGATTCTTGATCGCGATCAAACGCTTTTCAACTTTGCCGTTGATGGCGGATTCTTCTTCGGCGAGTTGCCGACGAAAGCGTGCGCCGCAGCGTCGGAGGTCGTCGCGAGTCTGCAGTGTTGCGACTTCATAGGACGCGATTGCATCTTCTTGTGCCGAGTCCCACTGGGTCAGGGTGCTGATGCGATCCGCACTGCAGTTCTGCTTGATGGCGGCCAATTGCGACGCCAGCTTTTGTTCAATGTCAGCGTGATGGTCGTTCTGTAGACGAACCAGACGCGAGTGTTCCTCTTTCGAATCCGCAACACGCTGGATCAATCCATGAAGCAGGCGGTGTTGGCGTTCCGGAGCAAACAGTAGAGCAGGCGAAACAGCAGTGTCTTTCATGCCATTCATTCTACCCCAATTACACGTTGGCAATGTGATTTAGCAGCCTTCAAAACTCATTTCCAATAGTTGAAGTTTGAGCGTTCAGGAAGTGTTGCGCGGGGATTTCAAAAGGTCCCATCGGGCAACGTCTTGGTCCCGAGCCACATCACTGCGTTTGCTTAACTGCGTTTGCTTAACAGGGCAAAGAAGCCGAGCGAATGCAACGAATCGAGTTTGTATTCTCAGTCGTTTTGCGATTCGATGCTGGGAGACCCGGGAGGCGAGACAGGTGGCGGATCGGATTCCACGAGTTTGCCATTGGGGAGAGTCACGTCGATACGTGTTCCCTGTTTGTAAGATTGCGTGAGAGCGGTCGCTCCGGCGGGTGCGTGTTCGGCAGTTGCATCCGACTCAACCTCCCAACGCCCGTCTTGGATGTTGATACGACCGCCCATTGCATGAGTGATGTTTCGAACCAGATAGAGTCCCAAGCCGGTGCCTTGCTTGCTTCGTTCGAGTTCACTGCCGAGACGAACGAAGCGGCCAAAGACCTTTCGCCGCAAGTTCGCAGGGATTCCCGTTCCGTTGTCCAGCACGGACACGGTGACATCGCCCGAGGAGGCACAGACAGCGGTCAACTTCACCTTTGGAGGCGAACCCCCGTACTTGATCGCATTGTCAATCAAATTGCGAAACAAAATCTCAATTTGCACGACGGGTGCATGGACGATGGTTGGTGGGCAATTCACTTGGACTGTTTCCGGCGGCAGTTTGTACCGGACACAGGCTCCTTGGGCACACTTCGATAGAACTGTGTGCAGCGATACGTCGCAGGCTTCATACGTTCCGCCGCCACGCTCGACGCGAGCCGCATCCAACAGATGATTGATCAGACTGTCCAGTCGCTCGACGTCCTCCAGCATGATGAGGTGGAATTCTTTTTGTTGTTCCACGCTGACGTCGTGCCGGGTCATCGTTTGCAGGTACAGCTTCAACGACGCGATCGGGCTTTTCAGTTCATGCGTGACCGAATCGATGAAGTTGGATTGGCGGCGATTCAAATTGAACGCTTTGACCGACAATGTCAGGTAGGCGATGACGCCTGCCAGCACGGCAATCAGCAGTGGGGCGCCGGCACCCAGCATCACCCAGAACATTCCCGAGGAGGAATCGTTCCGGACGGCTCCCCAAACCGTGCCGCTGATCCAAACGGCGGTCAGCAGGACGACCAAGACGATCAGCACGACGCCCAGAGTGACGGGGGTTCGCAGAGTCAGCGGGCGATTGGAGATGGGCGATACGATGACCGTTTCCTTTGCGAGCCGGTTGGGATGGGATGCGGATACTTGGTTGTTCATTGTCTGGATGAGCTGGGTGACTCACGCGGAAGAACGGTGGGCCGGTGGATGGAACCGACGGATAGCAGGATAACAACGCTGAATCTGGCGTCGAAGAAGGACGTGATGGAAAGCGTGTGGGAGGACGGTTCGGCCGGCGGAGGCGTCTTTTCGAGGCGGGTTCCATTTCATGTCGGCGGCCCGGATTGTTGTCGAATCTGTCATGGAGCAAGTCTGGATCGCGACAGGTTGCCGTACCTCAGCAGCGGGGCCCGGAGCGAGACGTCGCAAAAATGACGCAAAACTTCGTCAAAAATTTGACTCCGACCATGACGGCACTTGCCCAACCGGCAATAATAACGCCACGGAGACCGAGTGTCTTCTTCATTGCCACGCGGGGATAGGATCATGCGTGCCGAAGCGCAGCAACGACAGTATTCCGAAAGAACGCTCCAGCAGGTTCGGCTGGACAGCGTCCGTGCGCTCGTCAAAGCGAGATTTTGTCCGGACAGCAGCGAGATTGTACGGTTGCAATGCGTTGACGACCGGGCTGAATCAGAAAACCAGTTCGGAAACCAGCTTTGGTACTTCGAAGGCATTGGCGTTGACGAAGGCCATCATCGGCAGGACGTTTACGGCGTGGTGGAATATCAAATCCAGTTCGGCCTTCAGGAACTCGTCGAAGACGGGGTTTTTGACACCCCACAGGAACGCGAGGGGTTTCGCACTTTGTATGACCGCGTGGTCAGCGGTCCTTCGTGGCGGCACCCGGCGAATCGGTTGTTGTTGGCTGCGGTGATCGCGATGACTGCCCTGACTCTTTTCCTGCTGACGCTGAAGAATTTGCTGGCGTGATTTCTGTCGCCGAACCAACCGACGATGCCATGGCGTCACACCAAACGCCTGTGCAGGACGGCACGATCGTGTCCGTCAATGGGCTCCAGAAAATCTATCGCGGTAGCTGGCTGCGTTCGTCTCATGTGCACGCACTCTCCGGTGTCACTTTGCAAGCGGACGCGGGGCAAGTTTTTGGGCTGCTCGGACCAAATGGCGCCGGCAAGACGACTTTGATCAAAATATTGTTGGGAGTGATTCGTGCCTCGGGTGGGTCAGCCAGCTTGTTTGGTTTGCCCGCTGGATCGGCCGCGGCGCGTCGCCGGGTTGGGTATCTGCCTGAGTCACTGAGAGTCGATCGCCATCACACCGCTCGTACCGCGCTGAAGTACTACGGGCGACTGAGCGGACTCGATGGAGCAACCATTGGCCGTCGCAGTGACGAATTGCTCGATTTGGTTGGGCTTGCCGGCCGAGATCGCGAACCGGTTCGACGATTCAGCAAGGGAATGCTGCAACGGTTGGGACTTGCTCAAGCCTTGATGCATGACCCGGATCTGTTGGTTCTGGACGAACCCACCGATGGCTTGGATCCCGTTGGTCGTTCAGAGGTGCGTCAGGTGATCGAGCGTCTGCGAGACGCTGGCAAGACCATCCTGATGAACAGCCACATCTTGCACGAAGTGGAACTGGTGTGCACGCATTTGGCGATCATGGCCAAAGGCCGCGTGTTGGCGTCGGGACCGATCAACAACTTGAGTGGCCCAGGGATCGAAGCCTCGCAATCGGCATTGACGATTCACATGGAAATTGAACTGGAACGTTCCAAGTTGGAACCGTTGCAGGAGCAGTTGAGACCGATGATGTCGGCCGAATCGGCATGGCAATTGGTGCGGTCAAAAGACACGAACGATCTTTGGCGGGTTCAGTTGGACTGTGACGAACAAGCCGACGTGGACGCGAGTGTGGATGTGGTGCGCAGCCTGGACGGATCGATTGTCACGTTGCAGCCTCATCGCCACACTTTGGAACACACGTTCATGCGATTGGTGCAACAGGCCGGTTCGTCTGGTCGCGACGTTCAACCGACGTCCTGATGCGGATGCGTTGTTTCATTGGTACACCGCTGCTCGCACCTTCTCATTTGAAAACGACCGCTGGAGAGATGCATTGAATTGGCGACCATACTTCGCCGTCGTTTGGGATTCGTTTCACGCTGCGATGGCATCCCGAGTGCTCTGGGCAGCCATGCTGGCCATCTGGATTCTGCTGGCAATGCTGGCCCCGATTGGCGTTCGCGAAGATTACACGACGACGTTCCGTTTCTTTGACGTTTACAACGGGACGCGGATGAAAGCGATGCTGGCTCAAGGCATGGTCGATCCGGATCAAAAGGATGCTCCGCTGGGCCGGATCGCTGCTGCGATGCCAGAGGAATTGGCTCGCAAGCTGAAACGCGTGGGCGAAGGCAACGAAGTCCGGATCCCATTGCCAATGCTGACGGACGCGTTGAATGAATTGATTGATGAGGACTTCAAATTCGCGACGGGAGCTGAAGGCGAAGACGCGGATGAAGACCGAGATGCAGATGCCGCCGAAACCGAACAAGAGAATTCAGAACCAGCCGCGGAGCAGGACGGGAAGGCTCGGCATTGGTACGACGCGGAGGCTTGGGAAGTAACGGTTCGTCTTCGTGAACTTCGCGAATTGGATGAAACGCCTGTCGAAGAGCTTTCTGATTCTTTGATTCGTCGGCGAGCCCGACTGCGGATTGAGGCTGCGCTTCCGGGAGTGTTTGAGGCACGCAGTGCGCGATCCGTGCTGCTGACATATGGAACATTGGATTTCCCGACTGGGTTTGAGATCGACCGGACTCAGTTTGTTTCGTTGTTCAATCAATTTGTGATTCCAACATTGGTCCATTGGCTGCTCGGGTTCGTGTTGGTGTTTCTAGGTGTGCTGGTCACGGCGTCCATGATTCCTGACATGCTGCAAACGGGATCGTTGCACCTGTTGCTCAGCAAGCCAGTTTCGCGATCCGGTTTGCTGATCGCCAAGTTTGTAGGTGGTTGTGCCTTTGTCTTTTTGTGCGTGGCTCAACTGGTCATTGGTTTGTATCTGATCGCGGGACTGCGGTTGGAAATCTGGAACCCGCGGATCTTGTGGTGCATTCCAGTTGCAGTGTTTCTCTTCTCGGTCTTCTTCAGTGTTTCGGTTCCGGCCGGTCTGAAGTGGAGGTCGCCAATCATTTCAATTGCGGCGGCAGGGGCTTTGGCCGGCATTTGCTTGGTTTTCAGTATCATTGCGGGCGTCTTTGACACGCGAATTGTCCAGCCTGATCGCGTCGCGGGTTTGGTCCGGGCTGGCGATGATTTGTTCTCGGTCACCAATGGCGGTGGGGTGAACCGAATGGACGAGGAACAATCGCAGTGGGTTTCTGTGCTCGAAGGCAAAGCGATGTCCAATGATCGCGTTCTGCGTCCTGTCGCGATTGATGACGACCATGTGTTGACCGCACGAATCCGGAACGGAAAGTTCAATCCGTTTGGGTCCGGTTCGCTCGACTTGATCGTTCTGGCTCGCGACAACGATTGGAAACCCCAGCCAGGTTTGCGTTTGCCAACCGCGACCGAACGTTTGATTCCCATTGGAATGACTGAACAATCGGGATCGGGGCACACTTTGGCCGTCAACACAGCCGATTTGTTGATCACCCACAATCGCGAAATCCTTTCGTCGATCGGGAAAGAAGTCGAAGAGGATCAATCAGGCGGCGAACCGAAGGGGGACAACGAAGACGATGGACGGTCTCCCCGCGGTCAATCCTCGAAATCCATCGGTGCGTGGTTGAGCACGTTGGTGACGATGCAGGGAGGAGCGACGGAAGAATTTGTTTCCATTCTGCCCCGCAATGTGGCACTGAGCCCACCGATTCGATTGGCGGTGCCTTTGCATTCGACAGCAGGCAATAGCACGGATTCCAGTGAATCGATGCGGTTGTTAATTCTCAACGGCAGCCAGTTGCAGCAGTTGGTTCCCGACGGCGACCCGAGGGAAAATGTCTGGCAACGGAATCGGAGCGCAGATTTGCCGCGATCGGACACGCCTTTGCCTCCTGTTCTGGCGGCCTCAGGTCGCTTGGTCGTTGCGAGCACCGGTGATGAACAGGCTCGTGTTTTCAACGGTGAAGATCTAAGTGAACTTTACGCTGGCGAGTGGCCCGACGAGATTGCTCCGCTTTCCCTGCATGCGGTTGCCGACAGTTTGTTCTTCGTCGTTACGACGGAGGGCAGTGGGCATCTATTGCGAGTCTTTGAAGAGGAAGATTCGAATTCGGAAACGGGAAGCTTTGGACTCGAGATTCTTGAGACGCTATCGGTCGACGACATCGAAACGGCGATGGTGGAGTTCCCAGCGGAATCCGCGACGACGCGGTTGATTGTCGCGCACGACGTTGATCGAATCAGTGAATTTCAAGTCGACAATCCTGATTCTCCGGACCTGACGTTGATACGAAATGTCGAACCCGAACGCTCGTTTTGGCGGCGGGTCGATCGCTATGGAATCGGGTTGTTGGAACTACTGACTCCTCAGGTCCTGGCCCTCGGAGACACAACGGCGGGAATGGTATCTGGGAAGAAAGCGTTTATCTTGGGTGGCGGTGACATGGAAACGGGAGAGGTGGTCCGATATGGGATTGCGACTCCGATCATCAGTTGCGGCGTTTTCGTTGTCGTGATGATGCTTTTGAGCTGCGTCTACTTCGCTCGCAGCGACTTCTAAACGCGCCCACGGTTCCCGCCGGTGGTGGCACTCACTTGCCGCGGCGCGTTGCTTCGGTCGGCAGGAACGTTCGGGCAAACCTGGTGAGCCGTTTGGGCGTCAGCCCCGTTTGCACCTGGGAACAGTGGCGTTTGTTATCACAGTTCCAACGCCGAATGACTCCCGCCAATCTGCTTGCTTGGGGGCCATCTAAAAAGCCCGCGTTGACGGTTCGATTCGGTGTAAAGCCGCGGTCGGATGTTGCTTTGTGTGAGGGCGCGGTCGGAACGGTTGCATTCGGATTGTGCTGGTCAGTGGGATTAGCGGAAGCGAGAGTGAAACGCCGCGAGAGATTAATGCGGTTTCGACACCATGTTCCCCCAAATGGAGGGCTATTGTTGAGGTGCCCCGCTCACACAACTCTCTCAGTATTCACGCCTCGGTGGGGATAATCCGCATGTGTAAAAATAATCGAATTCTCTTCGTGGACGATGACACCATCGTTTTGCGTGTTCTCCGACGTAGCATGGAGGACGAATACGACGTCGAAACCGCTGACTCCGGACTCAAAGCGCTTGAAATTCTTCGCACGACCGCACCGATCAGTTGCGTCGTCAGCGACATGCGAATGCCGATGATGGATGGAGTTGAATTGGTCCAGAAAATCTCTCAGGAATGGCCGAACATCCCCTGCATCATCTTGACTGGCAATCAAGACGAGGAAAGCGAGCGACGAGCGATCGAGGAGAAGAACGTTTTTCGTCTGATGAACAAACCTTCGCCGCGTGGTGAAATTATCGATGCGATCGAGAGCGCTTTAAAACAACGAGACGATCATACGTTCCCACCCCAATCAGGTGCTCATCTAACGGCGAGCGTTTGATCGCCAGATTCTTCGCGGTGTTTGAATAACCCCGAATTCCTCGATGGAAGCAGTCATGAAACGCTCATTCCTGTTCACACTGCTGGTAGCTTGCATTGGCATCCTGATCACCGCAGCGACGTTGAATGTCGTCCGGCGCTCGGCAATGCATCATGACCGAGAGCGTTTCGAACGTTTGGCAGATCGATTGCACGGTGAGTTTCAACGTCGCATGCAACAAAGCGAACTGGCACTGGTGGCTGTTCAGTGTCTTTTCTCTGCCAGCGAGTCGGTTCGTTACGACGAATTCACAAACCTATTGTCGCAAATCAATTGTGACGACGACTTTTTGGGCGCCGAGGCAATTGGTTACCTCGAGATTGTGCCGGACACACCCGAGGCGTTGGAAACCCTGAGCGACGAATTGGTCACATCAGGATTGCCTCCATTGAGATTGATTACACCGGAAGGTGCTGGGGTTTCTTACGATCAGGTGGGTGACAACCGTCTGATACCGGGACGTTTTATCGTCAAGTTCGTTCAACCAGGGACACGGTTTTCAAAGGCGATTGGCCTCGATATGGGAGAGGATCTCTCTCGCCGCCGAACGGCAGAACTGTCAGCACGAACAGGGCAAGCCAGAATCACGCCGCGGTTGCGGTTGATGGGTGGTGACCCAAACGAAACCAGCTTCCTTTACATGGTTCCTCATTACCACGGCGTTCCCAAAAACGAAAAGGAACGACTTGAATCGATCGTCGGCTGGGTGGGAATGGTGATCGATTCATCTGCCGTGTTTGAAGGGCTGGAATCCGCGACAGGGTGCGAGCTTGGCTATCGACTGTATCTCCAAGAAGAGCCGAAGGGCGAATTTCAGGTGGCGTCGAGTGGTCAGTTAGGGGATGGGTACACGAGTGGTTTTCGACATCATGCGCTCGAGCGAATTGCCGGACAAAACTGGCAAATCGAGATGTTCCCAACCGCGGCATTCGCAACCACCACAGGCTCAATCGTGTGGACGATTGCACTTGGTGGTGGTTGTTGCACCTTGTTGGTATCAACGCTGGTGTACTTACTGAGTTCCAGTGCGTTTCGAGCCAATCGAATGGCAGCGCGAATGACCGTCGATTTACGGAAATTAGCGATGGTCGCCCAACGCACCACGAATTCGGTGATCATCACGGATATCGATCGCAGGATCACCTGGGTGAATGAAGGGTTCACTCGGATCAGTGGATATGAACTAAGCGACGTGATCGGGAAACGTCCGGGTAGCTTTCTACAGTGTGCCGAAACCGACCCTGAAATCGTTGCAGAGATCCGGGAAGCACTCGCTCTGCAGAAAGGATTTTGCGGAGAATTGCTGAATCGCCGCAAGGATGGGACTCACTACTGGGTGTATCTTGACATCCAACCATTGCACGATATTGACGGGAAACTCATCGGATACTTGGCGATCAAGAACGATGTGACGAAAGCTCACGAAGACGCCGAGGAATTGAAGCAGGCGCGGCGAAGAATTGAGTACGCGCTGGATGGCGGATTGATGAGTTTGTGGGAGTGGAATGTCGTGGAGGCGAAGGCGTACTACGACAGCCGTTGCCTTGCCATCACCGGCCATGTTCCGGGGGAAGACGGTGATCCGATTGATGTTTGGTTCTCGCGGATTCACAAGGAAGACCTGCACTATGTTGAAGCGGAAATTGATCGCTGTTTGACCGGCGAATCAGATGTGTTTCAGATCGAATGGCGCTGCCGGCGTCCCGACGGCAAGTACAACTGGTTGATGGCACGAGGTCAGGTGGTGGAACGCGATGAGATGGGCAATGTGACTTTGCTCGCAGGGACGACCATGGAAATCAATGAGCGCAAGCGTGTTGAAATGGCGCTCGTCGAGAATACGAAACGCTCCCAAGCGATGTTCTATTCCTCACAAGATGCAATCTTGTTCTTCTCGGGACGCGAATTATTGGATTGCAACCCGCGTGCTCTTGAGCTGTTTGGGTTTGGTAGCGTTGAGGAGATGCGGAGCGTGGATGTTCTCTCTCTATCTCCTGAGTTTCAGCCGGATGGAACGCGTTCCGATGTGGAAGGAGAAAAGATCATGGAAGGAGTTCGTCGTGAAGGAAAACGCCATTTTGAATGGACTTACCTCACCCGCGACGGACGACAAATTGAATGTGATATCTCTGCCGTCTCATTCGAATTGTCAGGCCGGATCTATGAGCAATCCGTGATTCGCGATATCTCCAGCAAGAAAGAGATGCAGAGACAATTGTCACAAACTCAGAAGCTGGAAAGCATCGGTCAGCTCGCCGCTGGCGTCGCGCATGAGATCAACACTCCCATGCAATGTGTCTTTGGAAATGTCGAGTATCTGAACACGGCTTTCGACAAAGCATTTGAATTGATCAACACTTACCGCGAACTTCGCGATGACGAGCATCCGAGCGAACTGGCGAAGGAGGTGCTTCCCCGGGCCGAATCATCTTGTCGATTCGATGCCTTGCAACGCAATATCACCGAGTCGATTCAGGAAGCTCAGGATGCATCCAATCGCGTGATTGATATCGTCCGAGCCATGAAAGCAATGTCTCATCCGGGAACGTCGGAAAAGACAATGATGGACTTAAACCAATTGATCCGAGATGCCACGACAGTTGCTCGCAACCATTGGAAGTATGTTGCCGAGTTGGAACTGGACTTGGACGATTCGATCGATGCACTGCCAATGTATCCCGCTCAAATGAGTCAGGTGATCCTGAATTTGGTGGTCAACTCAGCGGACGCGATTGAAGAATCAATCGGCGCCAATGCCAAAGAACTGGGGCGGATCAATGTTGCCAGCCGCCTTGTCGGTGAGGACATACAGATCACGGTGAGTGACACCGGTGTCGGGATGTCGAAAGGAATACAGTGTCGCGTCTTCGATCCCTTTTTCACAACCAAAGAGGTTGGGAAGGGAACGGGGCAAGGACTGGCAATCGCGTACGACATTGTGGTCAAACAACATGGCGGAACGATCAAAGTGGACTCGACGCTTGGCAAAGGAACGCAGTTTACGATTGTGTTGCCCCGTAAAGTGGAATCGAAGACCAGCGGGGTTGTCGTGGACGATCAACCGACGTTGTTCGAGGCCCCCATGTCAATGGAAGCTTCTGGCGTGTGACCGGCCTTGATGGATGCGTTGGAGTGTGGGCTAGACTTCCAACCCGTCACGGTTGAAATACAAGCTGAATCGCGTGGGAGCATTCGCGGGGAGTGAGCTGGAAGTAGCGGCAGACGCTGGATGCTGGACGCTGGGTTTGACAGGCGAGCATGCAGTTAGGCTCGTATGGTGTCAGGCGAAGCAGTGTCTTCCGCCGCCGACCCGCGATCACTCAACATCGTGATGCAATCGTCTCGGAACCGAGCGTAACCAATCCCGATGGTCAGCACACAATAAAATGCAACGGACACGTTGGAGGCACCAAAGTGAAACAATCTTGGCGTGTCGAGGTGAGGATCCCCTGCCAACCATGCGAGGGCGAGATAGGTTCCGTTGGCGAGAATGCTGAAGTCAGCAACGAACCACAATGGTCGCCAGCGGACGATGAGGGCGACTAAAACGGGGACCAGCACACCCAGGATGGGCCCCGACCA
>NZ_JBICHO010000453.1:0-13850 GCF_043100905.1 Rhodopirellula sp. JB055
ACGCAAGCGAAACGGGATTGCATGGATTGGTCCGCGGAAAATATCGCGGGCTTCATCTGCGTGCTGGTAGCCCAAAAAATCGCGGTTGCGGAACGTCCCGCGGCGAATGTTTCCGACAACCTCGAATCAGCGAGTTCGGAACAAGAGCTGCCTGCTGGTGCGGAACCGCCACCAGCCTTGACGACACCGGCTTCCGTCGCGGCGTCTGGAGTTGCGCCGGTGGACGCGGCGGACGACATCGAGCGGAAAACACCCACCGACTCGAACCGAACCAGCCAGATTTCATGGCTGACGGCAATCGCGATGCGCTGGGTTGCTCCTTTGATCAAGGTGTGTTCGTGGTTGATCAGTTTGCGATTCCCGCTGATCAACGCCCATGGTCCCGCCAGTGCGGTGCTGCCTTGGATGCGACCACTCTTTTCGACTCGCGGCGTGACGATCGCGGGTGCGTTCATCGGACTGTCGATGTGCTTTGCCTTGTTTCAGCGAAAGGAGCTGACCGCGGAATTGTTGCGGATCTTCGACTCACAATTGTGGGTTGGGATGCTGTTGCTGTGGTGTGTGCTGAAATTGGTCCATGAAATGGGACATGCGGTGTCAGCGCGATGGCATGGTGTGCAGGTCGGCAAGGCGGGGGTGATGTTCTTCTTGTTCGCTCCGCTAGCATACGTGGACGTCACCAACGCCTGGCGATTGCCCAATCGACAATCGCGAGCCTCGATTGCCATGGCAGGCGTGTATGTGGAATTGTTGATTGCATCGGTGGCTTATTGGGTTTGGTGCTGGCATCCGACGGATTTCGCGTCACACATCGCGGCTCAGGTGTTCTTCATTGCTGGACCCGCCACGTTGTTGGTCAACGCGAACCCGTTGCTGCGGTTGGATGGGTACTACGTGTTGTCGGATTGGACTGACATTCCCAATCTGCGAGAACAAGGTCGCAAGCTTTTAGGCGGTTGGTTGCAATCCAAGTTGTTTGGGATGCGGGCCCCGAGTTGTCAATTGACAGGATGGCGGCGTGGATTTGCAGCCTGTCACGCAGCGGCTTCGGTCGTGTTTCAAATGGTCTGGATGGGCGGTTTGATCGTGGTTGTGTCGATGTGGGCCGGTCCGGTGGGATTGTTGGTGGCCATGGCCGCGGTCCTGTTGTGGGTCATGCTGCCGTCGTTGCAATTCACAAAGAAGGTGTGGACGTACAGCGAATCAAGTGAGACGTTTTCGAAATGGTCGCACCGACGCCGCGCCGTTTGGACTTGTGTGACGTTTCTGTTCTTGGCCCAGTTTCTGGTGACGTTGCCATCGCCGTTGAGTCGTCCCGTTCCCGTCGCCGTGCGGTTTGCCGACGATCAGATTTTGCGATCTCCCGTCAACGGATTTGTAGAACGCGTTCTCATGCGATCCGGTGACGCGGTGATGGCCGGGGAAGTCATCCTGGAATTAATGGATCATGAGTTGGTGGCTCAGCGGGATGCGACTGAGTTGGAACTCGATGCCGAAGAGATCAAATGGCAACGCCACGAAGGTCTTGGCGAACTCGGTTTGGCAGAGGCGGCCAAGCAAAAGGCGGAGAGCCTCCGACGTAGCTTGGAAGAATTGAACGCGCAGGTCGACGCGCTGCGTGTCGTCGCCCAGCGAGATGGCGAGATTCTGACCACCGACCTGCAGGATCTCAAAGGAAGCTATGTCCGGGCGGGAGAAGAATTGGTTCACATCGGCGTACGGCAACGAATGGAATTGCTGGTGTCGGTAGGGGATGCCGATCTGGATGCCTATCGATCCACGTTGCTGAAGAACGAACCGATGCAGGTGCTCCTTCGCGGAGGCGAGGTCATTGAGGTGTACCCCAAAAAATTGCAGCCCAGAGCCAGTCGTCAAATCCCTCATCCCGCTCTCGCGGCAACCGTGGATGGTCCCTTGCCGGTTGCACCCGCCAAAAAACAATCGGAGTCATCGGAGCCGTTCGAGTTGTTGGCACCGCGTTTTCAATCCATCGTCTCGTTGTCTCCTGCGGTAAGCCATCGGGTGCACGCCGGGGAAACCGGACAAATGGCTCTGCGAGATCAACGAAGTCTGGCGAGGCGTTTTTGGGAATGGTTGGCCGACGATGCTTCTTAAAGACAGGCTTCGGCGACGCAGTTCATCAATTCAAAATCGATTCGATGCTAGGCACGCTTTCGTCTTCCGGGAGTGCGGGGGTGAGCACTTCTTTTCGCTCGGCTTCTGCGATGCGATCAATGAATTGTTGGAACCGTTTGTCGTCGGGGGTCGTGTTTCGACCAAGTCGAGCGTGTCGCAGTGCATCCTTGCGATTGCCTGCGATCAAGAACTGTTCAATCAATTGCACTCGATAGCGAGGCTCATCTGGCATCAAGCGGATCGCTTCTTCGCCGGTTTCAGCGGCACTCTCAAAATCTTCCAGTGCAAAGTGAATTCGAGAAAGCAGTGCGTGGCATTTGGCACGGTCCGCCAAATTGGAGGCTCGACCACAGTCAATGGAAGTGGACGCGAAACGAAGGAATTCGTTGTCGGGATTGTCCCAGTGCAACACATCCGCAGCGGCCAATTCGATCGCACGTGAGTTGTCAGGAATGACCTTTTGAAGTGGTAATGTGTCTTGATTGACTCGAAGCAGAGGCATCAAAGTCGAAGTCACCGACGGACGTAGGGAGATTGAATCTCGAAACGTTGAAATGGCTGACTCGTAATCCCCAATCATGAACGCGCGTTTTCCCAAACGGACCAAGCGGATGGGTTCGGTCGAGTAGAACTTGGCCAGATGTTTGATCGCCGCGCCGGTTTCTGGTTGAGGTTCCAGAACCGATTGCAGTTGTACCAAGGTCGCTCGGGAGGCTTGACCTAGAGGGCAGGTCGCCATCCCGGCCAAAGATGTGTCCCAAGCGTCCTGGTAATGCTGAATGCTTTTGAGCGGATCTCGGGTCATCGCGGCCAAGGGAGGCGGGTAGTCCAAACCACGTTCATTCAGGCTGGTTTTCGCGTAGATCTCACCGGCCTGCTCAATCGATACCGGACGCCACTCAAGTGTTTCTGCCAAGCGGCCGCGATCTCTCTGGGTCGCCGCTAGTAACGAGCGGGTCTCGGGGATTGGATTGTCGGCTAGATTCTCCGTCAACAACGTTTCGACTTGTTCCAGCACCTCGGGACGAAACTTCATGCCCGAATATTCGCTTTGAATGCGACGCACCAAGGACTCTGATTCCGCGTCGCGTTTCAAACCTGGGATCGCAAGCAGTGAAAGCAGGAAGATCGCCACTGCGATGGCACCGACACTGACCGACGATGTCAGACGCCCGAGCGTGGAGGTCGACTGCAGTTTGATCTTGTTGCCACGAGGAGCGGAATCGGTGGATTCCGATTCGTCTGCGTCAATCGAATCAGCCGCGGATTCCGCTTCCTGTTCTGCAGCCGCCATCGCCATCGCGTATTGCGGATCAGCCATGGCCATCGCTTCGTAGGGATCGTCTTCGTCTTCCAAGGTCGGTGCTTGCAAACCACCACTGGCCACTTGGCGAGATACAACGGCGGTCGCCAGGATCAAACCCACAAACAAGTTGGAGGGAACAATCAACCCGAAGTCAAAGAACTGCGACACGATCACTGCCGCGATCGCGTACCAAGCTGCGACACGAACTCCTTGATCGATCGGGTCGGCGGAGGTGGACAGCCGCCGCAGCGCGCCGAGCAAAAACGTGAAGAACAGGATCGCGATCACCACTCCCGGCAGTCCGGTCTCAACCAGCATTTCCAGCCACAGATTGTCGGCGTGTTCAAACCACGACGCGGGGCTCTTGGACTGATAGGGCAAATAAGAATAACCGTACGTGCTGACGCCGGATCCCATCGGCAGATACGCCATCGCGGCTTTCCAACCGTCTTGCCAGTGCAGCAGACGCCCGTCTTTTTGAAGCGTGTCGGCGTCGGCCGAAATCAATTCCAAACGCGAAATGGTTTCCAAGTTCAATTGCATCGGCACCGTCAGAATCGAGACCGATATTCCGATCACGACTGCCAGAAAGTGCATCACGATCAATACTCGACGTGGCCGCACGTAGCCAAACGCACAAACCAACCCAAACAACGCCGCAACAACTCCGCCCCGAGATCCATTGAGCAGCAAACCAGCAGAGCAAGTGATTGACGACAGAAGTCCAATCAGGGACTCTCGATCGGAAATCAGCGACAAGAGATCATTGAATTCAAAATCCGGGTCGTCCAGTTCGATGTGATGCAGCGCCATCATTCGCCAAGACAACAATCCCAGGCTGGCGGCCATCCCAAAGTTCAACATCAACGCCGCGTTGTTGCGGTTCACGAAACCGGCGAACCCGGTGGACTTTGAATTGAAAAACCAGATGTCAGCGGTGGGGTCCAATTTTCGATAGAAACCGATGATCGCCACCGAGGCTCCCGTGATCGCGATCGCACTGAGCAACATCGTCAGTCGATTGCGAGCGTGAAAGACGATCGAAGCGGCAAACGAAAGTGGCAGCAAAAACGTCAGGAGCAATGCCACATGTTTGGTGTCAAACGGAGACACCGATACGGGATGGACACTGGGTTGTTCCGATGCCGGTACCAAGCCATCCAACCAAGTCGAATACGCCTCGTTGGAACCCGGGCTGAGCAATCCGATCAATCCCGATGGCAAAGGCAGTCCTTGAATCCACGCCAGCAAAACCAGCAGACCAAGCGGGAGCAAGAGTTTGTGCTGACGCAAACCGCTGGACGCCGTCGTGTCAGTCAATCCAATCAGCGACAACGCCATCGCCAGCAAAATGCCGCCGGCGGCGACATATTGACTCCAATGTAAAATCCCGCCGAAATCCGCCGCCAAAAACATTGGTATCAGGACGAGAATCGCGGCGGAGATCCATAGCAACGTGGTACGCAGAACTGACACGTGGGCAACCGAACCAAAGGAACCGAACCGGAAATCTCTGATTAGGTTCTACCCGATTGGATGGAAGGGCAAGACCGCATTCGCGAATTGTTAAAACGTTCGGGGGATTCGGATGCGACCGCGCGAACGCTTTGCAACGATTGTGTTCATTGCAGCGACGTCAATCCGAATACACTGCGGCTGATGAGGCTCCACGCGTGAGTATGTTGCGCGGGTGAAAACGCCAATCGAGAGGCGGCAATCAATCTTTGCTGGCGTCGCCGTCTGGATCGTTTGGCCGAGAATTTTGGACATCCGATGGGATGCCGGATCGCTTGGAAGCGTGGCGACTGGTCCGCTCGATCCGGTGAGTGTCTTCCGGCACGGTCAGGTGTCCCCATGTGAGCGATTGGTCTTGCTCGTATTGTTTGCCCAAGGTCAATGCGATGTTCGCTTTGGCCATTTCATAGCCGAGGTAAAATGCGTGGGCCGCATCCACGTTGTCTGATTGTGGACGATTCATCAATTCCGCGAACAATTCGAACGGGTCTCTCCCGGTTAGGTGTAAACCAGCACTGATCAGGTGGATGGTATCCTCTTGCGCGATCAATCGATAATTGTTGTCTTTGACTCCTTCGGCCAACGACTGGATCGCCGCTTCTGAATGCGGTCGCAACTTTGTATCTCTCAGCATCACCAGTTCGTCCGACAATCGCTTGGGCGGAACCCCGCGAGCAACCGCGTGGTGGACGAGTCGTCGCGCGATGTCACATTCGCGAACCGACGACCGAGCCCAGTTGATCACCTGTGTGGTCAAGACGCTGTGAATCGAAAGTTCCTGACAGATCCCGAGCAGTAAAAAGTTGACTCCTGCCGAATCGACATCGGTCAGTTCGGTCAAGTTGCCGATGCCCATCATCATTTCAACGTCTGGGTAACGTTGTCGAACTTCGATGGAACGCAGCAGACTGTTGGTGAAGCCCGATCCAATCGGTTCCAAGATCGGATCGACGCGAAACGGGATGTCGTGACGGGTGAGGGACTCGATCGTTTGGTCCAGACTGGCAAGATCATCCGGCACGTCCGGAATGGCAACGACTTCGCATCCCCAGTCTCGCGCCGCGTCTCGGTTGACGGAACTGACCGACAGCACCAACGAAGCGCCGGTTCGAATCGCATCGGACGTTTCATCGGGATCAAATGTGTCAATGCTGACCGCGTGTCCCGCATCCACCAGCGCCGAAACGTAGTCGCCAATTGCCAAACAACGTCTCGAGGGATCGCAACCGACGTCGATTCGGTCCGCGCCGTCTGCACGCAATTGATTCGCAATCCGAACGACTTCTTTCACCGACAATCGCGGCGCGTGATTGATCTCGGCGATGATTTCGATCGAGTGCGCTGATAGGTCAACGTTTTGTTGGCGTCCCGTGACCCAGGCATGCAGGTCGCGGCAGTCTTTGGGACCGCAGCAGACTTCCGCCGATGTTTCTCGGATCAGTCCCAGCAGTGGAGCGGCCAAATCGCCGGCCGCTTCTAGGTTGTCTTCCAAGAAACCGGGTAGGATCACATGGGTGGCAGATTCGGGAATTTCCCAGTGTCGGGCAAGCCACTTGGGAGTGATCAAGGCCGCCACGGTGATCGGGACGACACCCACGCTGTGCCGGCAACCGAATTGCTTGGCGATCCGATTCGCTTCTTCGCGGACCGCCGTTTCCGCCAGCCGCCCGGTCAGAAAATGCACGTGCGAGTCGGCGGTCAGCTTGGGAGGCGATGAAGGCATGCGGCGGAACAAGAGGGCGAAGGGCGTTCGCCCGAAATCAAGCGGTGCGATCCCATTGGTTCGGGATCGGCACATGAACTCTCAATGGCTGGGCAGGCGAGACCCGTGGGCAAGCGAGACCCGAGGGCAGATGGATACCCGTTGGCTATCGCACGGTGCCCGTTGCGACACACTCAGCCGATTTGTCACCGGGCAGGTCCGTCACGATCTGAATGCGTTGAGCGACGCGATCAGGATTTTCACCGCCGGTGAACTTCATCTCAAGGAAGTGCAGTTTCTTTTTGCCTTCGGGAATTTCAAATTCGAAGCGGTCGTCCGAGCAAACCACTTCTTGAATTTGAAACGGCTCTTCGCCACGCACCAGCAGTCGTTTGCTGACAGTTTGTCCCGACTCGGTGGTTCCCAGGCTGACTGCGGCCGGTGAGACGCTGATCGTTGGACGCACCATACCGGAGATCGACATTTCGATCGTGGGGAACTTTGTGTCGTTGCTGACGAGAGTCAATCGTTCGCGAATTTCGCCTTCGGACATGGTTTCCTTCATGCGAACACGCATTTTGTATTGAACCATGTTCGATTGAACGATTGGTGACTCCAATTTCACGGCGAAGTCGTCGCAGTGGCTTCGGACGTCAGTCAATCGCCAATTGGTGTTGCCACGGTGCGTGATGGTGATGTCCTGTTCTTTGACCTCACCGTTTTTGCACTGACCAAAGTCGACTTCGGGTGGATCAAAGGTGACATCGGTGCGAATGAAACCGCTGACCTGCAACTGCACTTCGGCGTAGTACGGGCGGTCAAACACGACCGTGACCGTCGCGGCTTTTTGCCCGATGAAAGTGCTGGTGTTCAGCTTCGCGACGATGGAACTGGTTTCGTGGGTTTCCAGGGTGTCGTCGGACACGGTCGGTGTGGTGCAACCACAACTGCTGCGAACGCCTTGGACGTGAACCGTTTCTTCGTACAGATTGCGAAATTCAAATTTGTACTCTGCTTTGGTTCCGCGACCGACGACTCGAAAGTCGTGCTTGGTCTCACTGAACATTTTTTCAGCCCAGTTTTCTGCGCTGACAGATGAGGTCAACGAGAGGGCTGCGGTCAAGGCAAGGCAACCGGTCAGGCTGAAACGGACGAGTGATCCAATCATCAAACAAATCCATCTTCGAGGGCGCGGTCAATCACTGTTGATCAGTCGATCAGGGCAGCAAAACGATGACAATCGCACGAGGTTATCGGGTGGGCAATGAGACATTCGATCCGTCAACGCCGTCCTTCGCCGCCTCTGCTGCCTAAACAGATTGTGTTTAGGAGCAGCTTGAATCGGATGATTCAATCGAATCGGTTGTCGGGGTCGTTATCTTTTCGGCATTTTGGTCAAAATTTTCCAACAATTCCGCCAGTCGTTCCATCGGCAATCCGACAACGTTGCTTTCGCTGTCATTACCAATGACCGACAACCAGTCATTTCCGTCTTGATAGCCGAATGCTCCTGCTTTGCCTTCCCACCGCAAGCTGTCCAGGTGCTCGGTCAATTGTTCTTCGCTGAGTTCTGACATCCGCAACCGCGTGCGAACGACATCGACAATGAATTTTTCGTTCCGGCGAGACCAGAAACAGACGCCGGTGTAAACGTCGTGATCACGACCGCTGAGCAAACGCAGCATTTCCTCCGCGTGATCGCGGTCGTGCGGTTTGCCCAAAATGTTTCCAACACAAGAGGCGACTGTGTCGGCGGCCAAGACCAGACCGTCATCGATTCGGGCGATCACGTCAGCCGCTTTGCGGTAGGCCAAGCGGGCGACCATTTGCGGAGCCGTCTCACGGCTGCAGATCCCACACTCGGCAGAATCCGATGCCGGTTGAACTGAGAATTCGTAACCTGCCGCGGCGAGCAATTGTGCCCGTCGTGGGGACCCGCTGGCCAGGATCAATGGTTCCGGTTTTCCGGTTTGAAAACCTGGCAACTCAGCTCGCGGGAGATCGTTCATCAGGGGGAGGTCACTCATCATGCACATCAGTTTATCGGATGTTGCAGAGGCGTCGCCTGGGTCAGTGCCGAAACGCCGATTTTGGCTCCAAAATTCTTATCAACACACAATGCCGTTCGTAAGTGTTTTTGGCAACGTGGTTTACGCGCGTGACATTTTGAAGAAGGTTTTGTGTGGAAAAGGTTACCGACAGTTTTTCCACCAGTCACTAAACTCGCCTTGCCGACACTCAACGGTGTCCGTCATGATCTCGGATCGCGATCGACTCGGGATTTCCCGACCTCGTTTCGTGGCATCCCGCCCTGTCGGCATCCACGCTCCAAAACTTCACTCAATCTATTTGACTTGTTTGCTAGCAAACCTAGAATCTGCCCCAACGTCGTGAGGGAGCACATCACTCGGCGACACTCATCGCTTCGAAGAATCGCAGCCACGCTGGCCGCCCGATTCGTCGCCCGTGTTAACAAAATCCATGAGGGAGGTCTGCGCAACCGGTATGTCGTCGACGCAAGGTAGCATCGAGACGCAAGAAGCCATTGAACGGTTCGCCGAGGCTCTGCATCAACGCATCGGCGCTGACCGATACCGGTTGTGGTTCACCCATGGGGTTCGCTTCGACCTGGAGGTTGGCGAGTCACCCGATGATGGCAAGCCAACTGTGGTGGTGGTGATCCGGACCAGTGGTCCGTTCGCTGCCCAACGCATGGGCAATAGCTTTGCAACTGAACTGCGCGCCGCGGCCATGATCGCGTGTGGCGAACGAGCTCGTTATCGCATCGACGTGGAAGAAGCCGAGCAGCCCGCCCCCAAAAAACGAACCCGCGCGGCCAAGGTGGCTGCCGAAAAGAAAGCCACCGCGAAGAGTGGTGGACGGCGTTCGACCGCTCGTCAAGCCAGCGGCCGAGCTTCTTCTGGTCGTCAGTCTCGTGGCCGTCGTGGATCCGCGAATAGTTTGGCCAGTTTGCTTGCTCAATCCACCGCGACCGGTGACGATTCATCGGGTGCATCGCGCGGCGGACGCGGGCGTTCACGCGGTCGGGTCGAACATGATCCAATTGCGGCGTCGGAATTGCCGGAGGAAGACGAGTTTGACGACGATGAGTTGGATGAGGATGACCTGGAGGAATCCAAGCCGCGTTCATCGAAGTCCAAACTCCCGCCGCTTCCCGAATCGCAACCAACCGGCGGCCGCACGCTGGAAAGTTTCATCACCGGCCCCTGCAACGAATTCGCGTTCTCTGCTGCCATGATGGCGGTCGCAACTCCATCGGTTGCCACGCCGCTTTTCTTGCACGGTCCCACGGGAACGGGAAAGTCCCATTTGTTGGCGGCTTTGGCAAATGAGTTTCGGACTCGCCGGCGGATGCGACGCGTCGTGTTGCTGACCGCAGAACAATTCACCAATGACTTTGTCGTTTCGGTGGTCTCGTCGTGTTTGCATGCCTTACTTCGGAGTTACCGTGATGTGGATGAGTTGCTGATTGACGACGTTCACTTTTTAGCCGCCAAAACAGCGACGCTCCGAGAAGCTTTGTACACCGTCGAAACCTTGGCATCGGCGGGCAAACCGCTGGTTTTCTCGGCCAACCTTCCACCCAGCGACATTCGCGGATTGACCGGCGAAGTGGCTGGGCGGATGGCTTCGGGGTTGGTTTGTCCACTGGCGGCGCTGGACCAACAAACGCGATTTCAGCTCCTGCAGCGAATGGTCGCGACCCGCTGTGTGCTGGGATGTGACAACGCATTGTTAGAAGAAGTCAGTGAACTGATCGGCGGTGACGCTCGTGCCGCAGGCGGCATCGCAAACCTGATCGGAATGTTGCAGCGAATGTTCCGCCGCGAACCCACGATTGACGAGATTCGTCGCTATGGTGGAGATTTGTTGCGTAGCACCCGGGTGGCACCGACGTTGCGTAGTATCGAAAAAGCAGTTTGTGAGACTTTCGGGCTTGAAGGCGACGGGCTTCGCAGCAAAGCTCAAACCAGACGGGTGAGCGAACCTCGCACCCTCGCGATGTACTTGGCTCGTCAACACACCGGCAGTGCATTCACCGAAATTGCTAAGCACTTTGGGCGACGCAGCCACTCCAACGCGATCTCCGCAATCAGTAAAGTGGAGAATTGGTTGTCCAGCGGCAAACCCATTGGTGCGGGCGACGGTGCCATGTCGGCGCAAGACGCCATCGCTCGTGTCGAATCACGCTTGCGAGTGGGCTGATTCGCCAATCCACTCATTGCTATCCATGGAGGTGATTCGTTTGCTTCCAATGGAGTTGTTTCTTTGAACCATCCATCCGACCCCAACGGCAACTTCACGGATGATCGCAGACAATCAATTCGACGGACCACATCGCGGCAAAAAGAAAAAAGAAGCCTCGACCAGTGAGATTCTTTCGCGGCAACAACCTTTCGACCGCGAAGCGGAAATGGGTGTGATCGGATCGGTCCTGCTGATGCCCGATATCTGCGACGAGATCGCGTCGTTGAAAGCGGATGACTTCTACGACGAAGCCAACCAAATCATCTATCGCCACCTGCGGGACATGTTTGACTCGGGGGAAAAGATCGACATCACGTTGTTGGTGTCTCGGATGCGGACCGCGGGCGACTTTGAAAAGGTCGGCGGTGCGGCGTACCTGGCTCAGCTTGGTGGCAGCGTTGCCAATGCTGCTCATGCGGCGTTCTATGGCGATATCGTGCGTGAGAAGGCGATGTTCCGTCGCTTGATCGAATCCGGCACCGAGATTCTGCGAGATGCCTACGAGCAAACCGGCACCGCAAAAGAACTGTGTGCCCAAGCGGAACAAAAAGTTTTCGCGATCATGGAAGGCCGTTCCGGCAACTCGGTGTGGGCGATCAGCGACGTGCTGCACCAAGCAATGGATCGCATGGAAGCCCGAATGCGTGACGACTACGTTGAAGGCGGTGCCGAAACCGGTCTGACGGACTTCGACCAAATGACTGGCGGTTTGCACCACGGTGAGTTGATCATTTTGGCGGCTCGTCCTTCGATGGGGAAAACGGCATTGGCGATGAACATTGCCGAACACGTTGCGATCGAACAACGCGAACCGGTGCTGTTCGTCAGTTTGGAAATGTCGGCGATCGAGTTGGCTGACCGGATGCTCTGCAGCTTGGCACGCGTCAACGGTCACCGTTTGCGAAATGGGACGATCAGTTCTGACGACCGCGACCGCTTGGTCTCCAAAGCCAACGACATCAGCCAAGCTCCACTGTTCGTGGATGATTCACCCAGTCGAACGGTCAGTGAAATCGCCGCGGCGGCACGTCGGATCAAACGGAAAGAAGACGGTCTTGGGCTGATTGTGATTGACTATTTGCAGCTCATCGAACCGGACAATTCACGAGACCCGCGGCAGGAGCAGGTCGCCAAGATCGCTCGTCGCTTGAAAGGGATGGCTCGTGAATTGGAAGTGCCACTGCTGTGTTTGTCCCAGCTCAACCGGCAAGCGGAAGACGGCAAGGATCACCGTCCGAAGTTGTCTCACCTCCGTGAGTCGGGTGCTATTGAGCAGGATGCCGACGTGGTGATGTTTGTTCACCGTGAGGAGTACTACCACCGCGGCGAAGACAAGGCTCAGTTCGCAGGACAAGCCGAAATCATCATCGCAAAACAGCGGAACGGTCCGGTCGGCGATGTTGAGCTGACTTGGGAAGGTGACTTCACGCGATTCAGCAACCGCGCCGCCGAACACCACAGTGAATTCGACGACTACCGCGAATTCACCAGCCCCGGCGGATTCTGAGCTTCCGCTCCCGTAGGCCAGGTTCCACCTGGCGATGGTGGCAGGCCGGTTGGCTCACCACGCCGTTGGGATGTCCCGCCGCAATCCCGCCTCGCTTTGTTCCAAGGCATCGGATGGGGCGCCATGTGAAACATGGCCTACGTGTTGTGGCGAATGTTCAAGCGTTGGAACCGAGAGCAGATTCAAACTCTTTGACTCGCATGAGTTTGCTCGGGTCAACCATGACCCCGAGCTGGTTTCGGTAGAAGTCCGCGCTCACGCCTGTGCAGACGGCGTCAAAATTCTTGAACAGGTTTCGGGCGGGCACTTCGAGTCGAAACAAACCTTCTGCTTTGTGTTTCTTCGCTGCCTTGATTCGTTTGTCGTCGGACGGGTGCGTCGAGAAGAAGCTGCCTGTTCCTGCTTCGCCCGCCGCCTCGATTCGTTTCCGGTCTTTCGAAGTGACTCGTTGGGCGCAGTCCGCGGTGATCCCAGGCAAGTCGTTGAGCATCGCTTGCTTCTGAAGAGCAGCCACGACGGTTTCATACATTGCTTCCTGGCCTGCCATCAAATCGGTCAGTCGTTTCGATGTGACCTCGAAGTAGTCGCTGCCCGCGATGTAGGCTTCGTACCGGTCGGCGTCGTACTCCATTTGACGTGACATCATGCAACTGATCGCATGCGCCACCATCATGAAGCACCACAGGATCCCGCGACTGAGCATCACGAACAGTTTGCCGAACATCAGCAACAACGAAATTCGAAAATCACTCTCGGCGATTGCGTTGTCGAGCATGTCATCCAGTTGGTCTCGCTGGTAGACAACTCTTGCGAACCAGAAGTTGACCGTGCGAATGAGATAGGTGGATTTCATCCCGGCACCTTGTGCAAAGTGGCCGAACTCGTGACCGAGTATGCCCGCCAATTGACGAGTGTTCATGCCAGCGACCAAGGGGGCGCCAATGGTGAGCACCAAGTCCTTGCCGAGAAGACTCATGAATCCACGCCTCAACGATGCCGATGCGTTGACGTCATTGTTGATGTCGATTCGCTTGGGACGGGGACTCCGGGTGGCGTCACAAATTCGATCGACGAGTTCGAAGAGCGCCGGTTCGGAGGCGCGTTGCAATGATCGTTGCCGTGTGTCCTTTGGCATGACCAACGAAAAGAAAACCGGTTTGACCATGAAGAGAATCATCATGCATCCGGCCACCACCGGTGCCGAGTAAAGCAGAATCGCGAAAATCGCGGCGCGTCCCCGGGGGAGGTTTTTCATCGCGACAGGCAGGATCTCGGTGAAGTACCAATACATGCCGTAGCACGCCAATCCGATCAGGCAGCAATACAACAGCGGCATGAGCAACATCACCACGGCGACCAGCAACATCGTGAACTGGTACGGAATGTTCATCGGGCTGCGAGGAACTTTGCCGTCG
>NZ_JBICHO010000454.1:0-11789 GCF_043100905.1 Rhodopirellula sp. JB055
ACCCAAACGATTGGACCCACTCGCAAGCGGAACTCGCACTGGCCGCTTGGCATCGCAGCATTGCGATCGCTGAATCATCCAGTGACAACCAGACGAGCGGAGGCGATGACCCACCGAGCGAGATCACGAAAAATCTATTGATGCTCGATGCCGAGATTGAATCGCTTTGGCAACAGTTCCCTGCAACAACCACGCAACTTGTCGCGCAGGCCATCGAGCGCCCTCGCGAAACGTTTGTCTTTTCACGCGGGGACTTCTTGAGTCCAACCGACCGTGTGCAGCCGGACGCTCCGGATTTCTTGCATGCGTTGCCGAGCGACGACGTGCCGGATCGACTGCGGTTCGCAAAATGGTTGGTGTCGAAAGATTCGCCGACGACCGCACGAGTGATCGTGAACCGAATCTGGCAAGCGTACTTTGGTCGCGGCTTGGTTTCGACGCCAGAGGACTTTGGGTTTCAATCCGCCGCCCCGAGTCATCCTGAACTGTTGGATTACTTGGCCACTGAGTTGATGCAAAACGGTTGGCGGCTCAAGCACATCCATCGTTTGATTGTTGATTCGGCAACCTACCGCCAGTCGTCCACCGTTCCCGCGGAAGCCTGGCGCGACGACCCCGACAATGAATGGCTCGCTCGCGGGCCACGACACCGGATGGAAGCGGAAATGATTCGCGATTTGGCGCTGTCGGTCAGTGGTTTGCTGAACACGTCCGTCGGCGGCCCAAGCATCTACCCGCCGGCTCCCGGGTTCCTGTTTCAGCCACCGACCAGCTACGGGCCTAAGATTTGGAACACATCCAGCGGTATCGACCAATACCGACGCAGCCTTTACGTGCATCAGTACCGCAGCGTTCCTTACCCGCCTTTGCAGGTCTTTGATGCACCCAAAGGCGATGCGGCGTGTGTCCGTCGGGAGCAGAGCAACACGCCACTGCAATCGTTGGTGCTGATGAACGAGCCCCAGTTTGTCGACGCGGCACGAGCTCTCGCAGCACGCGTTCTTCGCAATGCACCCGCCGATGACGCCCAGCGGATTCAGTATGCGTTTCGATTGTGCACCAGTCGCGAACCGAATGGGGAGGAAGTCGACATCTTGCTGGGTTTGCTTCAGCAACAGCGACAACACATCGCGGAAGGGAACTTGGGTCTGGAGGAATTGCTGGGAGTCCCCGATGGATTGTGTCTGCAGCTCACTGGGGTGGAGGCGGCTGAATTGGCCGCTTGGATGACGGTCAGTCGCACGATTTTGAACCTGGACGAAACGATCACCAAATCATGAAACCATTCAACATGCCTTTCTTGCAGACTAATCTCGCTGTTGCCGATGCTCCCTCACGTATTGCCAGGGGATTGGATTTGATGAGGCGACGTTGGTTCCTGCAGCAGTGCGGCCTGGGTTTGGGGCAAATTGCGCTGACGTCGTTGATGGCCGAGGCGGGTGAATTGGGGGACACGAAAACGGACCGGTCGACGATCGATCCGCTGGCGCCCAAGAAGCCGCACTTCCCCGCGAAAATCAAGAATGTGATTTTGTTGTTCATGGGTGGTGGCCCCAGCCAGTTCGAGATGTTTGATTACAAACCCGAGTTGGAACGTCTCGATGGAACATTGCCACCGCCGGAGTTGCTGGATGGATATCGGGCGGCATTCATCAACCCGCATTCCAAGCTCTTGGGACCGAAGTTTAAATTTGAGAAGAAAGGTTCAGCGGGAACTCACGTGAGCGAATTGTTGCCGCACACGGCGGGCGTGCTGGACGACATTTGTTTGATCCGCTCAATGAAGACCGATGCGTTCAATCACGCGCCGGCTCAATTGATGATGAGCACGGGTTCCCAGCAGTTTGGGCGACCGAGCATGGGCGCATGGACCACGTATGGTCTGGGCAGTGAATCACGTGACTTGCCAGCGTTCGTCGTTTTCAACAGCGGGCAAAAGGGGCCCAGTGCCGGGACTGGGAACTGGAATTCTGGATTCTTGCCTTCGTTGCATTCGGGAGTGGAATTCCGCAGCAGTGGTGATCCCGTGTTGTACTTGTCCAACCCAGACGGCATGAGCGATTGGTCGCAGCGTCAATCGTTGCAGGCGGTCAACGAATTGAATCGGAAGCGATTGGATGTGGTCGGGGATCCAGAAATCGCGACTCGCATCAACGGCTATGAGATGGCCTACCGGATGCAATCGAGTGCTCCCGAGGCGATGGCACTGAACGACGAACCCGGACACGTGTTGAAACTGTATGGCGCCGAGCCGGGCAAAATGTCGTTTGCGAACAATTGTTTGTTGGCGCGCCGGTTGGTCCAGCGCGGCGTCCGCTTCGTGCAATTGTTCCATGAGTCATGGGACCAGCACGGTGGTTTGACGGGCGGCCTGAAACGCAACTGCGGCGATACGGATCAGGCTTGCGCCGCCCTGGTCAAAGATCTCAAACAACAAGGCATGTTGGATGAGACACTGGTGATCTGGGGCGGTGAGTTTGGTCGGACGCCAATGGTTCAAGGCGGCAACGACGGCCGCGATCACCATCCCAATTCGTTCAGCATGTGGATGGCCGGTGGTGGGCTGAAGTCCGGTTTGGCTTACGGGCAAACGGATGAACTTGGTTTCGATGTCGCTGAGAACCCGGTGCATGTGCATGATTTGCACGCCACCATCTTGCATCTGTTGGGATTTGATCACAAACGATTGACGTATCGTTTCCAAGGCCGTGACTATCGATTGACTGATGTGCACGGTGAGTTGGTGAACGATATTTTGGCGTGACGAGGGGTTCGGCGGGCGCATGAAAAAACCTCGCGGTTCTATGAAACGCGAGGTTCGTTGGAATCGTTGGATCCGATTCAGCTAACCGAGGTCAGCGCGTCTTGCAGAGCGGCTTTGGGGCGAACACCCACAAAGGTGTCAGCGATTTCGCCATTCTTGAACAGCAACAGAGTGGGGATGCTGTTGATCCCGAACTTTTGTGCGGCACCTGGGTTGTCGTCGATGTTGACTTTGCCAATCTTGACGCCAGGATTTTCCGAAGCCAGTTCGTCGATCATGGGGGCGATTTGACGGCAAGGACCACACCATGGAGCCCAAAAATCGACCAGCACAGGGCTGTCGCTTTGGAGGACTTCGGAATCGAAATTGTCGTCGTTGAATTCTTTGACTGCTTCTGAGGCCATGGCCAAGGTCCTTGAACGTTACGGTGTTATTGGAAGGGTGATTTTAGAATCCGTCAGGAAACTGTCAATTTGCCTAACGGTGGAATTGGGGTCAGTGAGAGAGCCTCTCTTCCAACGCCCGTTTTCTCGCAGATCGTAGTCGAAATACGACTGCCAGGCGGGAATGTCTCTCTGGTGAAATGATCGTTTCGCAGAATCACTCGCCAATTGGACGGTGGCGGAATCGGTTGAAAACGCCATCATCGTGGCGAGAGACAATGCAAAGCCTGGGCCAACTGTCCCAAAATGATCGCTGTGGCTCCCCAAACATGCACCGAACCGTGGCGAAACGCGGGCACAGCGAAGGTCAGTTCACCGGCCACGCAGTCAGGACGAATGCCCGAGCGAAGTGATTTGGTTTGTTGAATCATGTCAATTTGACATGCCTTCTCTGATTGGGACTGCCGTGAGGCTGTGCGTCCGGTGGGATTCAAAACGGATTGGATTGGAAAATCGATGACTTCGTCCACCTCGGCGGGGTCGGGTTGCCAATCCGAACCTGGCGGATCGATCACGAACACGATCGGGGTGACCAAATTGTCGCTGGCGTAGACGTATTGTCGAGGCAAATCACCACAGCAGCGGAGCACTTCCGCCCGACCGCCCAGTTCCTCTTTGAATTCACGCAGGGCGGCCCGGGCAGGCGTTTCGCCGTGCTCAATTCGGCCGCCCGGGAAACAGATCTGGCCGCCATGATGTCTCAGTGTCGTCGGCCGCCGCGTCAACGGAATCATCCATTCTCCGGTGGCCGGATCTTGAAACAAGCAAACCGCCACGGCGGCATGTCGCGAACGGCAACGGTGAGGGCCGCGGTGTCGACCGTACGCCAAATGTGGCGCCATCGCACATCGAAAATCTCGATTGAGCGACCAAGGAGGCAGCGCCTCCGTGGTGGATGGTGTCGAATCATTCGGCAGCAGATGTCGGGTCAACCCATCAGCCAACTGGTCGGCATCGGTCGGAAGTTCGGTCGTCCAGGAAGTGGATTGGGGGCTCAGCACCGATAACTCCGCAGGGGCATTGAAGATCGCCGGAACAGCGATCTGACATGGGTGAGAAGTCGCGTCACCTAGATCAATGTTTCGAGCAAACGTCGCAGTTTTCGTAGTTCCACGCGGTGGTCGTATTGTTCCATCGGAGTCATGTCGACGGTCAACGCACGCGTGTACTTTTCGCGTTCCAGTTGGGTGACCAGTTTGCCGTAGTCGACTTCACCTTGGCCCACGCTGACTTGAAAGGCGTCCTTGCGGGTGTCGCGAAGATGAACGTTGTGGACAAACTTCAAGATCTGATCAAAGCCTTTGCCACCGGCCATCGTTTTTCCGGCCGTGGGATTTTCATGGGTGGCGACGAGCGGCACGCTGGGGTCGAGTGTCACGCCCAAGCCATCGACGTTGTTGCAAAGCACCAGCAGTGTGTCGGGGTCTTCGCTCAAGCAACCCAACATCGAACGCACGCTGACTCGCACGCCCTCGCCTTCGGCGATAGCGACCAAGCGGCGAAGGTGCTCGACCTCTTCATTGAATGGGGTGCCCTTTTCGCTCGATGGCACGGCGATGTTGACGACCTTGGTCGCTTTCGCAATCCGGCAAATGCCCTCGAAATCGGTGTAGTGTTGTTCGCCGGTGGAACCCAGTTCAACGCTGTATCCACTGATTTCCAAACGGTGGGTGTGGCGAAGCAATTGAATGCCACGGTCTTCGTCGCTCAGCACCTCGCTCGGGCGACATTGGGAAGACGATTCATGAATCGCAATCTCAATCGCGGTGAAATCCAAATCCTGAAGCAGTTCGATCGAGGCCTGCAATTCAAGGTCTGGCCAGCATCGGGTCGAAGCAGCAACAAACACGTGGGAATCCTTTCAACAAAAAAATCAATGAAGTCAGTGGTCGCACTGTGGGACCACGACAAGTTTACCTATTTAGGAAAGTCTGCGTCACTGGTGTAGTCTCCGCAGAGTCGCCATGTCAATTCGTTTTGAGCCGCTTCTTTAGGCAGCTTCGTTGAACAGTTCGCCGCCACCGCGGTTTTGTTTTTGACCGCCCTTGGAGTTTGGTTTTTCGTAGGTGGGCGGAGCGGCAACTCCAGCGAGTCGGTCGAGCATCTCGGATTGGAACCGTGACAGGTGGTACTGACACACAAACAACGCATTGGCACGCTCGTGCGTGGTTTTGATTTGCTCCGTCGCTTCGCCGCATCGTCGCGCCAGGCGAGCGTCTTCGATCCGTCGGGTGGCCAGCAGTTTTTCGGACAGGCTGAGTCCTTCGGCAGGTGCGTCGGGGGCGTGAAGCAACGCTTCACGCCGCTCCACCATGGCTTCCAGTTGCGAAATCGTTTGGGCCAATTTTGCAGTGGATTCGTCCACTTCGTTTGGTTTTAAGTTGATCGTGTGGACGCGGGTTTCGTCCAGGATCAGGTCCATCGCCTCGGTGATTTGAACCAGATCGTCAACATAATCGGAGACCTGTTGAGTCCAAGATTGATGAGCAGACATAGCGTTGGCCATTTTTCAGGTGGAAGGCGTTGAGAAAGAATGTTGGAAGGAACGGGGGGCGAATGACTGGTGGCGATCTCAGGCGACCATTCGAGCCTGATTAGGCTCGCCGTTGCATTTGAAACAGTTCGAACATCGGATTGGCGATCGTGTCGGCAGACGCTTCGGACATGGCGGCCACGAGGTGCTGATCCAGTTGCTGTTGAAAGACTTCTTCCGTCCGACCGCCGTGGAAGTAGGCGGGTTTGCCGACCGATTCACGCATGGTCGACAGCATGCTTCCAAACAGGGTTTGGCCGACGAAATCACCGAACGCTTCCTTGAGCGGTTCCGCTTCTTCTGTGTTGGACGACGCGTTGGAAAGAGCATCCAAGTTAGATTTCGCTTGACCGCTGGGAGGCAGCGGCAATGAAGAGGTTTGCAACGACGAAAGTTGGGACGACGAAATCGGTGACATGGCGGGTTCGACCTCGGAAACGAAAGTCGGCGATGGGAGGGCGGTTGAAATCCGAGCGTCTGCAAAGGCGACGTCTCAGTTGTCTCTACCGGAAAATGACTTCGCCGTACAAGTCACCTTTCGCTTTCAATGTTTTGATGATGGCGATCAAGTCTTCTGTCGGGACGTCCAAGGCGCCCAACGCATCCGCCAAACTTTTCAGTTTCGCCGCCGAGGGGGTGCCGTCCGGGCCGATTTCGACAAATTGGCCTCCGCCCCCCGCCTCGATTCGCAGATTGCGGTGAGTGACCAGGACCGGAGCGATCTCGACGTCTTCGCCGATCACAACGACGCCATCCGCTTCGTTGATCACAACGCGTTTGCTTCGGTTGGCCAGTTGAATCGGAATGTCCAGCAGGAACGCAATGAACTTGATCGGGTTGTCGCGGTACAGTGGCGGCACCGTGACTTCGACATGCAGTTGATCGATGGCGCGTGCGTGGGCGGACTCGCGAGGGTCGGCGCTGGCGTTGCGATTCGGGCTGGACAATCGTGAAGCGTTGCGGTCACCCATCGTGAGCGATGTCAGGCTGTTGACTTCGTCTTCGATTCGTTGGGCGGTGTTGAAATCGGCAAAGTCTCGGTCGATGATCAGGGTGATGCGATCGTTCTGGACATAGGACGCACGCACGGTGGATTCCATTTTCAAACCACCTTGGATGGTCGCCGAAGTCGGCGGCGAATCGGGCGACACGGACACTCTGCCTTCTGCCATGCCGTAGACCGTCGGGTTGTCAGCGCGAGGGCCCAGCATTGGCGTCAGCATCAAGTACCCGCCTTCCAGGCTTTTCGCACTAATTGCATTGATGGTCACGTCGAGCACGTCCCCCTGTTGAGCACCGACCGTGGGAATCGTGGCACTGACAAAGACCATGGCGACATTTTTCGCGTCGCCGACGTCTTCGATGTCCAGTCTTCCGGCCGCATCCACGGCCATGGGACCGCCCATCAACTGCATCATGCGAGCCAACGCACGACCTTTGGGGGCTGCATCGCCGTCGCCTGTTCCCTGAAGACCGACGACCAAACCCAATCCTTGCAGCGTGTTGGTTTCTTGACCCTTCAGCCGACAAAGGTCGCCGAGTTTCAGCCCGCCTGCGATGGATGTGGAGGCACCGCACAAAGCGGCGATCCAAAGCATCGCGGCAAAGAGTATCGATGTTCGAGAGATGGTTGGATGATTCATCAGAATGGTTTCAAACGATCAAAGGCGCGTTGGAACCATCCGCGACGGTACCCGTCTCGCAATTGGCCCTGGTCTTGTTTGTTGATTTCAAGGTCGATCAGATCGCGACTGAGCACGACGTTGTCAGGCCCGATGTCTTGTGCCCGGCAAATGCCTGAGAGCGATGTTTCCCAGAGGTTGTCGTTGACCCGATATTGTTTGCGAGCTTCCACGACCAAGTTGCCGTTGGGGCGGATGTCCACGATCCGAGCTGCGATGTTGAATGACATCGATTCACGCGACTCGACCGATGCTTCGGCACGTGAATTGGCGGTGGTCTGTGCGTCGACGGTGGGATCGCCTTCGGATTGCGGATCGGGGATCAAACCGCCGCTGCCGAGTTTGATCCAGTCTGCCAGAGTGGCTTGAAACAACGACACCCGACGTTTCTCGGTGTCGCCTTCGGCGGTCATTCTCGCGATTTCGTCGACGCGGATGGTGACGATGTCTTGAACTCGGAACGCTCGCATCGGAGGAGCCGGTTGGTATGTCCAACTCACTCCGGCGAGTCCAACGGCGGGCGGCGTTGGGGTGCGGTTGGACGCTTGGCCAGCGTTGGAGGGCTGCGTGGATGGGGCGGCGTCGCGGGGGGGGAAATCGTTCGGAGCTCGTTCGGCCATTCCCGGCGGAAGGAACTCTGGCGGCATCACAGCCGCGTCGGGGCCCACGCCAGGAACCGCGCGTGTTTGCAGGTTGCCAGCGGGAGCCACCATGCCAACTTGGCTGGTCGGTGCGTTGGGCATCCAGGGAGGTGTGGCATGCAGCAACGATGAGTTTTGAGCGCTCACGAAATTGCATGCGAACATCAACGACATCGCAGCAGCAGCGAAAGAGCGTGGTGCGAGAATCATGGTTGCGGTTGCCATTTGCGAGTGGGTTTGTTCGCGAGTACACGTTGGGGCTGAGTCACAATTTCGACGACCGACGGTTCCACGACCTTGGCCAACAAACGGCGTTTGGGCGTCGTCGTTTCAATCTCAATCAATTCGTTGTGGGCACCGTCACCAAGAGCCTTGGCAGTGGTTGTCACTCGAATACCACCTCCGGTCACTTGGACCTCCACCAAGTCGCCTCGTCGAACCAAACGCGGCGCGGCAAAGTCGCTCGGTCGAAGCGGCACGCCGGATCGAATCAGGCCAACAACTTCCATGCCGATCACGTCATCCACTTCCATGACCCAGTCGCCAGACAGATCCGCGACGGGGGAAGGTTGCAAGTGAACATCGCCAGGGCCAACTCGATGGCCTCGTTGCAAGGGACGCTGCGCGACAACCACGGCGGGTTTGGGGGTGAAGGTGACTCGGACGACGCCTTCGCATTTGTCGGCTCTGGATCGGGCGTCAATCTTGAGACGGCAGGTGATCGGTGTGGGGGACTCGGCTGACCAGGTGGGCATCGGATCGAGGAACCGAATTTCGCGAATGCCTTGCATCTCAGCCAGCGGGCCCACTTCCTGTGCGATGAACGTGGCTTGGTGGTCAAACGCATTCGTCAGATCTCGGAAGTGATTGTTCAGGCCGAGTTCCACCCAATGGCTGAGTCGTTCTCGAGTCTCGAAATCTAGTTCCGCTTGCGGTGAGGAATTGTGATCGTGGGCGAACTCGGATGTCACGGGCGCATCCAACATGGCGTGGGCAACGTAGGTGGAGTCGAGCGTGTGCGGCGTGACAGATGCGGGTCGCGTGACTTCGAAAGACGTGCCGTTCTCTCGAGGTGCGTTGTGGTTCTGCACGGCGTGGATCACGATGGTTTCTTCGCCGTAGATCTTGATGCGGCCCGCCGTGGCTTGCCCGCCGACGATTAAATCCGCCAACCGATCCCGAGAAATTTTGGCCGGGGAACCATCCAGCGGCATCAAGCCCACGGTGGCATCGGCCAATCGCGGCCATGCTGCCATCTTCGCCTGCAAAGGACGCACGACATCACGGAGTCGGATGATAGGCGAACTGGTGCTTGCGTTTTCGACCACACTGAATTGCCAGCGAGTTTCGGCGTCGATGGTTTGACTGTGCGGTCCCCGGAACTGACCCGTTTGGGACTGGCCAGAGGGAGTGTGGCCCGCCGATCCCAGCGCCGCTGGTGAAATTCGTGGTGCGGGATTGCGATTGAACTTCGGCTCGACACCGTGAAAGGGAGTTCGCAGCGCCGCATCGGCGATGGAGTCGGCATCGCTCGGTGTTTGGGCAGATGCAAGCACCGCGAATCCCATCGAACACGCCGCCGCGCATGCGAAGATCCACCTTCTCGCGAAGGCGGATCGAAAGGACGTTTTCGAGTTCGAATCCATCAAGGTTTAGAACCGTCGAAGTTGAGAGATGTTTTGCATGACTTGGTCACCTGCTTGAACCGCTTGGCTGTTCAGTTCGAACGCTCGCTGAGTGGTGATCAGGTCGATCAGTTCTTGGACCGGTTCGACGTTGGATGCTTCCAAGTTGCCTTGGCGAAGCACGCCCATGCCGTCCGTTCCGGGGTTGTTGATTTGTTCGGGACCGGATGCGTCCGTTTCCATGTACAGGTTTTCGCCTGTCTTCAGCATCCCATCGGGGTTGATGAATTGAGCGAGCTGAATTTGGCCTTGGTTGGTCAGCTCGGTCTGGCCTGGTTGTTGGGTCATGACCTCGCCATTGCTGTTGATGACCACCGCGGTGGCATCGTTGGGAATGGTGATCGGCGGGTCGAGCAAACGTCCGACTTGCGCTGAACCCATCACCAGTTGGCCATCGGCGTTGATGTCGAGGTTGCCAGCTCGGGTGTACATCGTGTCTTGGCTGGATGGGTCGACCACGCGGAAGTAACCGCTGCCTTGGATCGCGACATCCAGGTCACGCCCCGTTTGCTGCAACGTTCCTTGCCGCTGATCGGTTTGGGTGCTGGTCACACGAACGCCCAAGCCGACTTGGGTGCCGACCGCGGTCGGGGTTTGTGTTGCGTCTTGGACGCCGGGATAGACCTCGGTTCGATACAACAAGTCCTCGAAGTTGGCTCGGTCTTTTTTGAAACCGGTCGTGTTGATGTTGGCCAAGTTGTTGGCGATCACATCCAGTTTGGTTTGCATCGCCTCCATGCCAGTGGCGGCGGTGTACAGCGTTTGAACACTCATGCGAAATTTTCCTTGTTTGAGAGCGACAACTGCATCGCGGTTAGCCTTGGAGGACGCGACCGATCAGGGACCCCAAGACGCTGTCTTGATTCTTGATCATTTGGACGTTGGCTTCATAAGCACGGGACGTTTCAATCATTTCCATCATCGTGCCCGTGGGGCTGACCGCGGATTGTTCCAGCGAACCGGCGACGACATTTCGATCGTTGTCTGCCGCCAGATTGAACCCGGCCAACGGGCGAAAGAGATTGCCACCGACGCTGGCCAGATCGCCGTAGCTAGCCGGTTGAGCGAGCATCAGTTGTTGCGTCTCGCCGGCTTGAGTGAACGTGCCTTCGGGGCCAACGTTGAACGGGAGTCGGGGGTCGATTTGGATCGGTCGCCCGTTCTTACCAATGACAGCATCGCCGCCGGAGTTGACCAGCGTCCCTGTCGAATCAAACAGGAAGTCACCGGCCCGAGTGAGCAGTTGTTCGTCACCGCGTTGCAAGACAAAGAAACTTTTCTTGTCATGCAATGCGAAATCTGTTTCACGTCCAGTGGAGCGAATCGCTCCAACGCTGAACTGAGTCTGTTCGGGCTGGATGGTCACGCCACCGCCGATGTCATCGGCGCCGCCGAGACCTGGGGAGACCATTCCTTCTTCGATCAGTTCCGAGAACCTGGCTTGCAAGATCGTTTCGCTGGGTTTGAAACCGGGCGTTTCGACGTTGGCCAGGTTGTTGCTGATCTGCTGCAGACGGTGGTTCTGTGCCTGGGCACCCGCTGCAGAGAGATAGACTCCGTAAGGCATGGACCGCTCGCTTGGATCGCGTGACTCCGCTTCCGTCGAACCGCTCGACGTTCCTTTGGGGGTACGCAATCCGCGGAACCAACCTCAAGCCCAATTCTTGAGTGAAAGTTGGCAGAATGTCCCAAATAGTCGCCGGCAGCATGGTTTTGACGGCCGAAGCTCACGCTGCGGTCAACGTTTCACGACGTTTCCGATGCCCGTCCCCTGCTTCGTATCCCCGTAAGATGCCCTTCCAAGGCCGTCGATCGAAAATCGAAACCGGGCGTGTGAGTTTTGATGTTGCGCTTTTCTCAAAACCCGAAGCGTCAGCTTTTTCATAACCCGAAGCGTCAGCGAGGGAAAAACGATGTTGACTTCGCCTCGCTGACGCGTCGGGTTATGAAAAAACCAATGCCTCACGCAAAAGCGCAACTTCAAAGCTCACGCGTCGGGTTGTGAAATCGACTAAATCACAACCCGAAGCGTCAGCGAGGG
>NZ_JBICHO010000455.1:0-5856 GCF_043100905.1 Rhodopirellula sp. JB055
TTTTTTTTGGGTTGGGGGCCGCGGCGACCAACCCTCACCGGGGGTCACGCCCACGCCCTCGCCCCCCCGCCCACTGCGATCAACCTTCCCTTTTGACTTTGACTGAGCACTTGCGAAGGGAGGGCTACACGCCGTGTTTTAGGTTTGCCCTCCCCAGCCTGCAGCGGCCCCCCCCTTCCCGAAGGAAGGATGAAGCAAGTGCGCCGGTCGCTGGCCCGCTCACTGGAGACGAACCGGACGCTATCTCGGTCCGAATGATTCCATCGACGGGATGCTAGGAAGTGATCATCAGTTTCCTGCCCACATGATCATCGCAACAACGCCAGCAACGACCGCGAGCACGGCGAGATAGCTTAACGCAACCAGCATGAATGGTGTTCCGGGGGCCTCTTCACCGAGCTTGCGGTCTTTGTCGGTGACAACCTTCTTCGTCTCTTCAACAATACCTGTTTCGTTGTCCATGATGTCATTCCTTGAGGGAGTAGCGCCCGATCGATTGACACGGGCGGCAGCCCGATCGATCAGTGCACGGGCAGTGATGGAGTACCAACGCAAGCAACGTGCCACTTCACCTTCCTCGTGCAACGCGGAAGCGAACATGCTGAAACGTTCGGCAGGAATGCGCCCTCATGCGGGAAACCATTGAGCGGACTTCGATCAAGGATGAACCTCGCCCGACCAACAGGTCGTTGACCGACCTGCCTGCTGGTTTTGACCTCAGCCAAAGACTCAACGGCGAGGTAAACCAGTGAACTAGGACCATCCACGGTGGCTTCCTCTCAGTCTTTCATCCGCACGATGCAAGTTGTTTAGGTCTTGGCATGCCCTTTGCCTGACTTGCTCTACCGCGGCAACAAACTTCCATTACGACCATGTCCGTCGCCGCCCGGTTGGTCACCAGATGAAAGAAAATGATGAACAAGACATTCTTGATGACACTGCTTTCGGCTTCCCTTGCATTCGCAACGACCGGTTGTGATGTGGAGCAAACCCGAGAAGGCGAACTGCCCACGATGGACGTCGATGTGGAGGGCGATTCAGGCAAGCTTCCCGAGTTCGATGTGGACCCCCCTGAAGTCGACGTTCGAATGGAAGAGCAAACGATCAAAACACCTGATGTGGATGTCGATCTTCCTGCTGACGACTGAGCGACGCTTCCCGTTCGCTGCAGATTTTGAATGAAATTGCAGCACGCTTCCATACAAACCGACCGATCGATCTTTAGGAGAACCCTATGAACACCGTAGCTAGAAACGAAAACACCGTCTTGAAAGTCCTGCTCGCGATACTGTTGCCGCCATTGGCGGTGTACATGGACAAGGGAGTCGGAACTCAATTCCTGTTGAACATTGTGTTGACGCTGGTCGGGTTCTGGGTGATTGGGATCATCCATGCATTGATCGTCGTGTTATGAGCAATCAAGCAATAACCTATTTTCGATTCGGGATGACCAGGCACCGGTGCTGCGGGGCATGTCCCTGCAACGCACTCGGTTGTTCGCTCCTGAGTCTCATGCCGAGACGGCTGGGAAGGAAAACGACAAATGTTTGATAAATGGATTGATATCTCTGACTCTGAAATCGCGGGGATCCTTCTCACGTCGTTCTTTGCCTATGCCGCCGTGATGGTTTACACGCGGATCACGGGGTTGCGAAGCTTCTCCAAAATGTCGGCTCCTGACTTCGCAATGACAATCGCGACCGGCTCGATTTTAGGGGCCACGATATCCCAGCCGTCTCCCACGCTGTATGCCGGGTCGTTAGCCCTGTTGTCGCTGTTTGTGATCCAGTGGGCAGTCGCATTTTTGCGCCGACGATCGAAACGATTTAGCGCGTGCATCGACAATCAACCCGTGCTCTTGATGGCCGGTTCTACGATCCTCTATGAGAATCTTCATCGAGCCAATTTGACGGAGAACGACTTGGTCGGGAAGCTCCGAGAAGCGAACACGTGCAGCTTGGACGAGGTCCAAGCGGTGATCTTCGAAACGACTGGAGACATCTCGGTTCTCCATTCTGATTCAGACAAAGCCATTGACCCGATGCTTCTTCAAGATGTTTACGATGCAGAGCGGTTGACCGAGAGGTAAAGCAAAAATGCAGATCCAGGAGATCGTCCCCGCTTCATGCGTGGTATCGTGAACCTTGTTGGTCTGCGAAGACAGCGCCACGAATTCCACTCCTCGAACTCCGGGACGTTGCCAGATGCTCACGACATTCAACGCCTCGATTTATCTACTTTTCGCGGTGCTGACGTTCGGCTCAATTTTACCACTCAGCTCTCATCCGCATTGGTTCATCCGTGCATGGGATTTTCCCCGCGTTCAAATTGTGTTGATTACGATCGCTGCGGCGATTGCTTTTTGGGGAGTGAATTTTTTCTCTGCCGCTGATCCCGCTATCGGTTGGACTTGGATTGCCGTACTGGCAACGGCCATTTCCCTTTGGCACCTGTTTCGGATTGTGCCGTACACCTTGGTCGCACCAACGCAGGCAACCACATGGGATCCGACTTCGGCTACGCAAAAGGAAAGCACCCAGCGACGATTCCGTTTGCTTATGACGAACGTTGAAATGGAAAACGACGAATTCGATCACTGGTCGAAAGTTGTCCGGCAAACCGATGCGGACGTGGTCATCGCGGCAGAGATCGATCAACGGTGGAAGGCGTCACTGGATGGCTTGAAATCGATTTATCCCCATCAAATCGTCTACCCGCAAGACAACTGGTACGGGATGGCGATGCTTTCGCGATTGCCTTTCCGAGAAAGCGAGATTCGTTTTCGTGTCCAGGATGATGTTCCCTCGATTGACACCATGATCGAATTGCCGAGTGGCGAAGCAATTCGCGTGATTGGCGTGCACCCTCGTCCCCCCGAGCCGATCCGAGACAATGACGCGACGGCCCGGGATGCTGAGTTGGTGCTATGGGGCAAGGAGTTGGCAGAGGACCATCGTCCGATTGTGATCGGCGGCGACTTGAACGACGTCGCTTGGTCGCCTTCAACGCGACTGTTTCTACGGCTCAGCCAATTGTTGGACCCTCGTCGTGGCCGCGGCTTTTACAACACCTTTCATGCCGACCATCTGTGGATGCGTTTTCCACTCGATCATGTATTTCACTCGCCGCACTTCACAATCCGGGGTCTGAAGCGACTCGAGCATGTTGGATCGGATCACTTCCCGATTCTCATTGACCTACAATTGCAACCGGTGCTCAAGGACGAACAAGAACCGTTGGAGGAAAAAGCGAAGGACGAGAAGGAGGCGGAATTGAAGTTGCAACGTGCGGCTGAGTCGGACGAAATCGAGGCCGTGACAACTCCGCTGAGTTCGCACGCTGAGATTCTGCACTCGGGTGGTCAACTGGGATGAGCCTCGACCAGGTTGGTCATCGGACAGATTGATCACTGGACGTTCAGTTTTGGAATCAGTTCGCTGGTATCGTGAACCACAAAATTGCCGACGTTGACGCGAGCGGTGCAGGCCCTCCCGACGCGGTGATACGTTGGCGAAGAAACCCTGGTATGCCAAACTAAACGGCGTGGTTTTGGCACAGATTTCGCTTCGCAGGCCACACTGTGATTCGCGAATCCTCCCCACGCCCTCGAGCTTGTATGACAACAGTATCGCCCAACCATCTGGCTCACCCTCGGCGGTGTGTCATCGCGGATGACGTCCGTGTTATCCGTGAACAATTGGGGCATTGGATGCAAGAACTCGGCTACTCGGTTGTTCACGCATCCTGCGGTGCCACCGCGCTGGTGGAGTTGCGCCGCGAACCGACGGATTTGGTGATTGCCGATATCGACATGCCGCATGTCAGCGGGCTGCATTTGCTGCAGACAATACGTGCGGACGCTGATAACGCCGTCGCGGCCATCCCGGTGATTGTTTCCAGCAGTTTGGAAGATGGTGAGATCGGCAGGATGGTCACCGCACTGGGTGGAAGCGCCTACCTGAAAAAGCCGGTCTCGAAAGCGCAGATGATGGCGTGTGTGAACTTCCTCTCTCAAGACAACCAGTCCGCACCGGTGAACGACCACTCCTGTTCGCCTCACTCGGTTTCCGCGAAATTTCGCCGAATCGCGTCCGACTTTCAAGAGTTTGACTGAACCGGATCACAACGTCGATGTGAGTCACACAAGACTCGCCCTACTGGTTGGTCCAACCGCTTTCACATTGGTCGCTTGGCGGTCAACGGTCTAGCGAAAAGCGTTATCTTCCCCTGCCTTCATGGAACGTCTTCGCGATCGATTGACATGCATTGGCACACTCGTACACTGGACCGGCATCCAATTTGCGGGCGATGCAATCGAGCGCAGTCGCTTCACCGCGGTGCTAAATCGTTCAGAGTGGTCACCCGGAGACTGATAGTTTCGAGAAAGTTGTCAACACATCTTTCTTTTTGACGTTGAGCATCTGTTCTCTGGCTCTCGGCCAGTTGCTTGACTTGCCATTGAATGAAGGGGCCTTCCGAACGGCAACCAGTCCTTTCACAACCACCATCTATGGCCGACACGAACACGTCACACGAAACTGCCCTCGATTTGGATACCGCCTCGGATCAGGTCACTCCTTTAGGCAGACCACGTCAACATGTGGTTGGGATCGGCGCCTCGGCAGGCGGATTAGAAGCTCTGGAGAAATTGTTTCGAAAGATGCCCGTTGCCACCGGGATGTCGTTTGTCGTCGTTCAACACTTGTCTCCGGACTTCAAAAGCCACATGGACGAGTTGCTTCGGCGGGTCACCAACATCCCGGTGGAAGTGGTCGACAACGGGGTCCAAGTCCAGCCGGACACCATCTATCTGATTCCCGCCAAGAAAGAGATGGTGATCAGCAATGGAAAGCTGCTGCTGACCGATCGAGGCAACGAAAAGGTCTTGACTCATCCGATCGATCAGTTCTTGCGATCACTCGCGCAAGACGTTCGGCAGCGAGCGATTGGAATCATTCTGTCCGGGACCGGTAGCGATGGTTCACGTGGTGTTGTCGAGATCAGCAACAACGGCGGGTTGGTTGTCATCCAAGATCCGAAGACATGCAAGTTCGACTCGATGCCAATGAACGCCCGCAACACGGGCCGCATCGATTTCGAATTGGCACCGGAGCACATCGGCGAGGCGTTGCAGCAATATCTGTTCGACGGACAAAAATCGGTCAACGAACACCCGGACAACACGGAAGAAGACCAACGTTCCGGATTGGAACGAGTCTTTCAACTGCTGAAGCAGAACCACGGGATCGATTTCAATCACTACAAAGCAGGGACCGTTCATCGCCGCATCCAACGACGAATGGACCTGCTACATCTGGAGAACCTTGCCCAGTACGTCGAGCACATCAACGAACATGCGGATGAAGTGAACGAACTTTATCGCGACTTGCTGATCGGCGTCACCAAGTTTTTTCGCGACGGGGATGCATTCGATGTCCTCGAAAAGGAAGTCATTCCAGATCTGATTGAGCGTGCGGAAGACACCATTCGTATCTGGGTTTGTGGTTGCGCCACGGGTGAGGAAGCCTACTCGATCGCCATTTTGATGCGAGAAGGAATCGAGCGATCGGGACGCGCCCTCGATTTTAAAATGTTTGCAACGGACCCACACCGTGGATCATTGCAATTCGCAGCCGCCGGAATCTATTCCGAAGCACAACTCAACGACGTCTCAGAGGAACGCCTCGGACGTTTCTTTATGCGCCGGGACGACCGGTACGCGATCAAGGATTCACTGCGAAGAAGCGTCGTTTTTGCAGCGCAAAACGTGATCAACGACCCACCATTCACACAGATCGATTTGGTGTCATGTCGCAACATGTTGATCTACCTGCAGACACCTGCACAACGCAAAAC
>NZ_JBICHO010000456.1:0-4820 GCF_043100905.1 Rhodopirellula sp. JB055
CGCCCTCCAATTGGCCTCCGCCGACACGAGAACGCACCGACGGAAAGTTGAGACTCCATTTGGACGATTGAACATTCGCGGTCGCGACCAAAGCGCTGTGAGCGTTGCCTGCGGGAAGGCCGAAGACATTCAGATCGCGTCCGTCAACGTTGCCTCGCACCCGAATGGACTCTGCGTGTCCGGTGACGGTTGCCTTGCCAGAGGCTCGCCCAAAAAACTGATCCGCGGTGTCACCGAGGAACCATAGCCCACGGTTCAGATCCACGCGGGATGCCACCAACCGCGTGTCGAATCGTGGGTGAATCCGTTGGTCGCCATCGACCAAATAAACCAGCCCATGCAGGCTGAGTGTCCCGTCCGCGTAGTCGCCTCGGAGCGACTGGATCCGGAGCACGTCGTTTTCGATCCGGCCGGCCAAGCGTAGTTTTCTTGAAAGCGGCTGAGCACGATACATGAGCTGTGAAAGCTCGAGATCGATCGTCGTATCTGGGATCGCTCGTGCAAGGCCGCTTGATGTTGCGAAGTTGACCGAGACGCTGCCGGTTGCCTTTCCGCTCATCCCCATTTTTCGACGTGCCAACACATCGACCAGCGCGTCCAACGACACGCCATCGAACGTCAACTGCGACGCTTGGGTCCGAGCCGGCAAATCATTCCACTGATCCGAAGCAATCAGTTGTGCAGTGGAGTGGCCTTGAACCGTTCCCCCGAAGAGGTCACCGTTCAGATCGAACTGGAATTCACCTTGGTTGGTCGCAACGTTCGCGTTCAAATCACCGATCGATGCCTCGCCCAACATGATGGACGAAGCGACCAACTCCGCTGAACCACGATGCGCGACCGGATCGGACAGCCGGTTCAATGGAACCTTCCAATCAAGCTCACCGGACAGCGTCGATGTGATTTTCAGCTCGATGCTTTCTGATACAGGCAGCCTTAGCTCAGGTCGGACGTCGCGAAAATTGAGATCCACGACCATGTCCTCGTCATCACGGCGAGGCACCGTCGCTCGGCCGGAGATTTGTCCGCCGAACAGAGTGGCGGTCAACGAGGTCAAATCAAAGGCGGTCTGAGTGATTCGATAATCCGATTCGACTCGATGGATTTTGAAGCGTGCGGGCAGCTCGGAACTTTGCCGCCGCGGAGTGAGAGCAAAATCGGTGGGCGTGAAGCGAACGTCGTGCTCGAATGAGCCGAGATCGACGCCCGCGACCTGGATCGCTGGAGACGCCACAGCCCCAGCGATGTTCCACTGCGTTTGTTCGGCTCGGTCGTCCAGCTCGCCTGTCCCTTGGATTCGAAAATCAAGTTTGCCCTGGACGAGTCCTACTTGTTCGGATGAATCAGAGCCGCCGATCCATTCGGACATCTGCCCGATCGGAAGGTCGTCCGCGGCCACTTCGAAGGAGAACGATCCGTTGCCGGTCAGTGGAAGGTCCGCTTGGCCGATCATTCGAACGGTGGAGGCATTCGACGTCGGTGTGGTTTGCAGATCAATCTTGTCGGCTCGCAGGCGACCGTCCCGGACCAGCAGTTTGCCGACCTTCAGATCCACCGGCGGCAATCCACTGAGTTGCAGTGCATCGGCTTGAAAGGTTCCCTCCAAGTCGTAGCTGGCGATGTCATCGATGCGTTGGATGGGTGCACGGAACTGGACGTCTCCGGATAGCTCCCCGTCCTTCGGCAGCATCGGCTCGTAGGACGGGAACCAGGAAGCAGCGAAATCGGTGATGGGGGCCAGTGAGAGTTCGTCCAGCTTCAAATCGGCGGACGCGTCGCCTTGAGGAACCAGTTCAAGGGAACCGCTTCCGGTGAATTTGCCCTTCGTCAGATCGTTGGAAGCTTCGCCGGATTCGACGGCCGAGCCGGTCAAGGAGCTCAGCGTGGCCACGCCATCGCGATAGCGGACCGTGGTTCGCAGATTGAGAAGTTCGAAACGGTCGACGATCAAGCGTGAACTGGTCAGTGTTCCATCGAATCGGTAGGCGGCTCCGTCAGTGAGGGACGTCCAAGGAACGCCGACTTCAAACTGCACCGTCACGTTGCCTTCGAGCGGGATGCCGAGATCGATCCCGATGGATTTCAGCCGCTCGGCGAGTTTGGCTACATCGATCTCACGAAACTCCCACTGGCTGTTCCAATAGCGATCCGTGGGGTCCGGGTTTTCTTGCGTGACGGGTTGGCGGCGTGTGGGTGGCTGGTCGGCGGGTGGCTGGCTGGTGGGTGGCTGGCTGGTGGGTTGCTGGGCATAAACTTGAGAAGAAAAGGTGATCGACGAAAACACGGTGACAACGCCGATGACGACGCACGCACGCCATCGTCGGGCCGAGTTGAGGCGGCACATGGCTGGCGGTGGATCGAGTCGATTCCCGGACACGTTGGCTCCATCTTTCGTAGTTCATGCCATTTTGAACCGCAGCCTACAAAATGTTTGCTGCCGGATGCCAACGGAATCTGGCGGATTCGCGTGGATCCGAGACGCCAGCATCCGCCGCGATTGGATCCCGTCCATTTGGCTTGCGGCCGGGCAAATCACAACAGGGCAAATCACGGACCCAACGGCGTCCTCCAAACCGGCATCGCGATGCAAGAAGTGCAGAAACCTAGCTGACTCTGCGGGGTTCCACCCAATGCCCGGAAGGCATCGTTTGGCACAAGTTGGGATCACCGATGGCAAATCAACGCGGTTCGGATGCGCTGCAATGCAGGTTTTCAACGATCCAAATGTCGTTTCACCAATCGGCCGCCGACTTCCCTTTACTTTCTGTCGTGGCCGATGGGCACCCGAAGAAACGATGCCGCCGTGATTTCTTTTTCAGCAGTCTTTTCCCAGGATTCTTACCGATGACCGGTTTGCAACGTTACTTGGTCGTTCTCTTGTCGCTCGCGTTGTGCGACTCCATCGTCGATGCCGAAGACTGGAGCCGCTTTCGCGGGCCCAATGGATCGGGAGTCGTCCAGAGCGACGCATCCGTTCCGGTTCGGTGGAGCCCGACGCAGAACGTGAAGTGGAAGGTGGCTCTTCCGGGAGCAGGTGTTTCCAGCCCGATCGTGGTTGGCGATCGCATCTGTGTGACGTGCTACTCCGGCTATGGGCTCGATCGAGCCAATCCCGGCGACATCAATGATCTGAAACGTCATCTCGTTTGCCTCGACGCCAAGTCAGGCGAAGTGATTTGGGAGAAATCGATCGATGCGGTTCAGCCGGAAGATCCCTACACGGGTGCGGGCGTTCCATCTCACGGTTACGCATCGCATTCGCCCGTGTCGGATGGCCAAAACGTGTACGTGTTCTTTGGAAAGACCGGCGCGTTCGCGTTTGATTTCGAGGGAAACCAATTGTGGCACACTCCGTTGGGCACGGAATCGGATTCGCACCGTTGGGGTTCCGCATCGAGTCCGATCTTGTTGGACGACAAGGTGATCGTGACGGCGTCGTCGGAAAGCCAAGCTTTGGTGGCACTGGACAAAGCAACCGGCAAAGAAATCTGGCGGCAGGAAGCGAAGGGTCTCGACAACCTGTGGGGCACACCTGCACTTGCGAAAACGGAGAACGGAGTGGATTTGGTCGTCGGAGTTGCCGGTGAAGTTTGGGGCATCAACCCAGACAATGGCAAGCTTCGCTGGTACGCGTTAGCAGGCGAATCAGATCAAGCCAGCACGAGCGCGGTCGTTGATAAAGACGTGGTGATCGTCCTGGGGGGCCGCGGCAGCGGGTCGATCGCGGTCCGCGCAGGAGGAACCGGCGACGTGACGGATTCCCATGTCGCCTGGAACGGTTCGGAATCAGGACGGTTCGCGACGCCGGTGGCTTACAACGGAACGGTCTTCATGATTGCCAACGACGTGTTGACTCGAACCGACGAAGCATCCGGTGAGATGATTGACCGCATTCGTTTGTCGGGTGGAAGCGGCGGTTCGGGCGGTCGCCGAGGAGGCTCGGACTACGCGTCACCCATCGTCGTCAATGGCCATCTGTACTACATCAAAGGCAATGGCGACATGTTTGTCTTTGACGTGCATTACGAACTGAAACAACTCGCCGTCAATCGCACGACGACCGAGACCGAATCGTTCAGCGGATCGCCAGCGTACAGTGATGGCAACTTGTTCGTTCGATCGAACAAACATCTTTACTGTGTTGTCGCCGGGCCCTTTGATGAGTCATCCGAATCGGCGCCCGCAGGCGACACACCGGACTCAAATGAAATGGCGCAACGCGGTGATCAAGGCCGGGGTGGACCAGGTGGCAGATTCGGACGCGGCGGATTCGGAGGTGGCGGATTTGGAGGTGGCGGATTTGGCAACCGTGGCGGTGGCGGTGATCGCGGACGCGGTGGAGACCGTGGCCGAGGCGGCGGACGCGGAGGCTTTGGCGGTCAACAGGAAGACAACCGTCCCGATCGTCCCCAACGCCCACCGTTGGACGACACCAGCACGAACTAGTTTGCCGCGTTGTCCTCAAAGGACTGAATGGCACCGCCGTCACGTACGACGGTCTTCCAAGACCGTCAATCACAACCCGACGCGTGAGTTCGAAGTTGCGTTTTCGCGTGAGGCATTGTTTTTTCATAACCCGACGCGTCAGCGAGGGACCACAGGCTCGCGGCAACGACACGTGATCCCTCGCTCACGCATCGGGTTAGGATTGAATGAACAGCACAGTGAGCGAGCGACGCCCTCACAACAAGCCGACGCGTCAGTTTCGAAGTTGCGCTTTTTCGTGTGGTATAGGTATTTCACAAAACCACGCAACAGCGAGGGAACCACAGGAACACCTCAAAGTCACGTGAACCATCTCTCTCGAGTCGCCTAAAAAT
>NZ_JBICHO010000457.1:0-12790 GCF_043100905.1 Rhodopirellula sp. JB055
ACCTCGCGTCCGTTTGTACATCCAACCCAAGTCCAGTCCGTTGAACTGGTTGCGAGTTCGGAAGTCATCGAAGATGTCGTATTCCAAAACGGCTTCGGTACCCTGTGGGATGCTGGCCAGGTCTTCCGTGATTCGAACGCCTTCACGCAGTTCGACTTGGCGGAATCCAATCAGGTATTCGAATCGTTCGCAGGTGTGTTCGGGGCAACCGCAGAAGACGCCTTGGCTGCAACCGGTTTCGCTGCGGCGAAGGTGACGCAGGTTGATTCCCCATCCTCGCAAGCGACTGTCGACATCGACGGCCACGGTCCCAGCGAGCTGATTGGGAAAGGCGACTTGTTGTTGGTCTTCGACGCTGCCATTGGCCACGTTGATGAACGGGCGACCCAGGTATTGTGAGTTGGCTCCGCTGGCACGGTAACTGTCCGTTTCTTCCCCGATTCCGAAACCTTCCGCTCCGATGCCCCACGTGTGGCACTTGTCCAACCAGAATCCAAACTTAAATCGCAGACCGTCCATGTTGTCGGTCAAGACATCTTGGCCGCCATACAACACAGTGCCCGGATCATTGGGGAAGCGTTGCGATGGCAGCACATCGGTGGACACCAAAGGTGGCAACGACATGCCGTCTTGCCACCACATCAGGTACTCAGCCGAGAACCATCCGTCTTGAGGCCAGCAAAGCGTCATGCATGGTCGCATCGCGTCGCAATCGTTGTACTCGCCGCACATTGGGTCGCCGTTGTGGCAGACTCCACTGCCGCAACCGATGCCATCGCATCCACCGTAGCTCATTGAACCGCAGCCTCCGTCGCACCCTTGGTCGCCGCAACCGCAACTGCCCATTGGCATCGAATCGCAGCCACCGTCCAGCATTGGGTCATAAATGACCTGGCCGTCCAAGGGCATCGAATGGGTGATTGGGCCTTCTTCAATGATCGGGTTGATCGAAGGCGGCATGGGCGGAGAAGGCAAAGGTGACGTGTGGTCCACCAACTGAACGTTCGCCGACTGCGGGCGGTTCGTGTTGGTCGACTGCGAAGTCTTCTTTTGCGAGAGGTCTCGGACTGGCTGCCACGATGCTCGAGCGTTCTGCTCGATATAGCTCGCGTTGCGGACCGAACCGGATTGGCTCGACCGAGTTGAATTGGTTTGTGCATGCAAAGGAGCTGCCATCACAGCAAGCGTCCCAAAGACACAAAAGTAAAACAGACGTTTTGACACGGGCGTCACCCATCAATGCTGGAGTCGGGGGGGAGGTGAGGCTCGACCCCGTTGGGCTGACTGACAAGGCATGTCGAGTCGTGCCGTCGGTCGAGAATCACCGGCTCACCACTCGTATCGACCCAGAATGTTGAGATCCTGCAACCAAAAGCATCAAAATTGGAAAAATCGTTACGGTCGACGCTCTTGGAAAACCCGGTGCGTCTTGCCTAAGCTTCCTTCTTTGTGTGTTTTTCGGTTCGGTCGTCAGGCTGCGGTTTCACGGGCATTTTTGTGAAACGAAGCAGAACCTCTGAAACCGCTCTCAGTGCCGCTATAATGGACGGACGCTCTGATCCAGCCCAGAAACCCCGCCTCATTTCCCTCCATGCCAAATTTAATTTCCAGCCTCCCGTCGTTATCCGGTCGGGATGCCCCGGTTCGTCTTATTCGCCGGCGTCAGTTTGACTGGAGCCTCTGCCAGGGGCGAAGTCCGAAACTCGCGGCCAGATTCCGTCTGGTTGCGTTGCTTGGCTGGTTTTGCCTGAGCCTCTCGACGGCGACGACGGCCCCAGTTGCGGAACGCGCAAACACAAACGACCGCGCGTCTGGAGAGGAATCTCCGGTCGATTTCAACTCGCAGATTCGCCCGATTCTCGTCGCGAATTGCACATCGTGCCATGGCGGGGTGAAGCAAGCCGGTGACGTCTCCTTCATCTATCCCGAGCAGGTTCTGCCGCCGGACGGATGGATTGTCGAGCCGGGCGACCCCGACGCATCGATCTTGTTCGAACGCATCACGACCGACGACGCTGACATCCGCATGCCGCCGCCGGATGAGCATCCGGATCCTCTCTCGCCGGAAGACATTGAGCTGCTGCGTCGCTGGATCGCGGAAGGAGCCCAGTGGCAAAACATGTGGGCACTCACGCCCCTGGTACCAATGTCATCGCCCGCCGCTTCGAAGCCAGAGGACTCGGGTGAAAGCAAATGGGGAACGCAGCCGCTTGATCCAATCGTGCTGGCAAACTTGCAAGCCAAAGGTCTCGCCCCGAGCGATGAAGCGCCCGCTGAACAATGGCTGCGTCGCGCTTCCTTTGATTTGATAGGAATGCCGCCTTCGAGTGAACAACTCACCAAGTTTCTTGCCAAGCTCGACTCGGTCTCATCACCCGGTGAGAAAGAAGCGGTTTATGCAGCGGAGGTCGACGCGATGTTGGCCAAGTCCCATTTTGGTGAACGTTGGGCATCCGTGTGGATGGACCTCGCACGCTACGCCGACTCGATGGGGTTTGAAAAGGATCCCCACCGTGACATGTGGCCTTACCGAGATTGGTTGATCCAGGCCTTCAACGCTGACATGCCCTACGACGAATTCACGATCAAGCAATTGGCTGGCGATTTGCTCGAAGACGCGACCGCGGAAGACTGGATCGCAACCGCGTTTCATCGCAACACGCAAACCAACACCGAGGGCGGGACCGACGACGAAGAGTTCCGCATCGCTGCGTTGATCGACCGCGTCAACACGACTTGGACGGTGTGGCAGGCCAGCACCTTTGGATGCGTCCAGTGCCACTCGCATCCGTACGACCCGATCGAGCACAACGAGTACTACGCGTCGTTGGCGATGTTCAATGACACGCTGGATGCTGACCTGCAAGACGAGTACCCAACGATCCGTGTTCCCAACGATCCATCGCAAATGGAACACGCGATCAGTGTGCAGCGGCGAGTCGAAGAGTTGCGTCATCAACGCAACGCGGTCGGATGGAATGTCGCTCACACAGCAAACTGGCATTCGCTGACCCCGGCATCGTTCCAAACCACCGACGGCAAACTGAAACAGGTCGACAATCAAATCGTGACCGATGGTGGTACCTTCCCGCCTGGCACGAAGTACACCGTCGAGCTGAACCTCGAAGACTTGCAAACTCTATTGGGTGAGCAACCGTTGTCGGCGATGAAGCTCGACATCTTGCCGTTCAGCGATGATCCGGCGCAGTGGCCCGAGCAAGGTTCCGTCCTCAGCCAACTCACCGCCGAATGGATCGACGCCGACGGCAACGCCACTCCGGTCGAGTGGGCGGGCGTCATCGCCGATGCGATCACCGGCAGCACCGATCCAGACGATGTCCTTCGCGGCAACGCGTCAGGTGCTGGCGAATACCCGAAGCTGACCGGACCGCGTCAGACCGTGTTGGTGATGCGAGATCCGAGTTCCTGGGAATCGCTGAATGAGAAGTCCATCAAAACGCTGCGATTGACCATGCGTCAGTCTCACTCGACATCCGGAAATGTGGCCACACCGATCCGTCGATTGGAATGGTTCGCGACCACGGACGAGGAAGCCAACCAGTTGCTCGAAAGCAACCAGTGGAAACAACTCACCGATTCGCTCGCGCAAGCCCGCAAGGAAGCGTCGCAGGTCAAAGGCCCCAAATTGCCGATCGTTTTCAGTCGCCCGGCTGAGGCAGCACGAGAAACACGCGTGTTCGTGCGTGGCAACTGGATGGAACGCGGTGAGAAGGTCGATCCAGCGATTCCAGTGGCCTTCACCCAGGGCACCTCGGTGAGTCCCACGGACGTGAACAGCCGTTTGGAATTGGCTCAATGGTTGGTTTCCAATGACAACCCGCTGACTCCGCGAGTGTGGGCTAATCGAGTCTGGGCTCAGTTGTTTGGAATCGGATTGGTGGAAACGCAAGAGGACTTTGGATCCAGCGGTCTGCAGCCGACCCATCCGCAGTTGCTCGATCATCTGGCCCTGCGATTGCGAGGCGAACACCGTTGGCACTTGAAGCCTTTCCTGCGTGAGTTGGTGTTGTCATCGACTTATCGTCAGACGCATCACGTCAGCGAAGAACTGCAACAGGCTGATCCCCGAAACCAGTGGTTGGCTCGTGGGCCGCGAACGCGATTGACTGCCGAAATGGTTCGCGATCAAGCGTTGGCCGTGTCAGGATTGTTGACCGAGCAAATCGGTGGTCCGTCCGTCATGCCGCCTCAGCCCGATGGCGTTTGGCAGACCGTTTACAGCGGGGCGTCATGGAAGACCGCGACCGGTCCCGAACGGTATCGGCGGGCGCTCTACACGTACTGGCGACGGACGAGTCCCTACCCGAGTTTCTTGACCTTCGATTCACCCACGCGAGACCTGTGTGCACCACGGCGAATCGCGACCAACACGCCTCTGCAGGCTCTGGTGACGCTGAACGATCCTGTTTACGCCGAATGTAGCAAGGCTTTGGTCAAACAAGCCGCCGCGGTTGATACCGAGGACGCCAACACTCCGATTGAATCACAAATCGCTCGCATGTTTGTCTTGGTGACCCAAAGCGAACCGTCGGAATGGGAACTTGACGAATTGAAGGCACTCTATGACGACTTGGACGAAACCAGCGGCGTCCCGCAAGGCGACGGCAAGCTCAACGTGGACCAGAACGCACTCGCGATTGTGGCCAGCACGATTTTGAACCTCGACAAAGCACTGACCAAATGAATCCTCTCAACGACTCCGTGCGTCTTGGTTTGTTGCAATGGCAAACACGACGACACTTTTTGCAGAATTGCTCGCTCGGTTTGGCCGGGATGTGGTTGGGCAGTCAAGCCAACCCGGTCCACGGTGAGGCCGCGCAATCCGGCGATCCGGCACCGAAACTGGCACCGCATTTTCCACCCAAAGCCAAGCGTGTGATCTTCCTGCACATGGCGGGCGGACCGAGCCAGCTGGAATTGTTTGACTACAAACCCGACTTGCAGCAACTCGATGGGAAAGACACGCCGGCCAGCTTCTTGGAAGGAAAGCGTTTCGCGTTCATCCAAGGCGTGCCCAAAATGTTGGGGCCGCAGTTTCCATTCGCTCAACATGGTGAAAGTGGGGCTTGGGTTTCCGATCGTTTGCCGCACTTCCAGTCGGTGGTCGATAAAGTCTGCTTCGTTAAATCGATGCACACGACCCAGTTCAACCACGCACCGGCGCAGTTGCTGTTGCACACTGGCAGTCAGAATCTTGGCTCGGCGTCCTTTGGTGCGTGGACGATGTACGGCCTCGGCAGTGAGAACCAGAATCTGCCCGGGTTTGTTGTTCTCGTCTCCGGCGGCAAGACACCGTCCGCCGGAAAGAGCGTTTGGGGATCGGGTTTTCTGCCTTCCGTGCATCAAGGCGTCCAGTGCCGCAGCAAAGGCGACCCGGTGCTGTACCTTTCCAATCCAGAAGGCGTCAGTCGGACCCAGCGACGCCGCGCTTTGGATACCCTGGCGAAACTCAATCGAGAAACGTTTGAGCAAACCGGCGACGCCGAAGTGCTCACGCGAATTTCTCAGTATGAAATGGCGTTCCGGATGCAGACCAGTGCGACCGAAGCGTTTGATCTGACTCAGGAAACCGCCGACGTTCATGCGATGTACGGCACCAAGCCTGGCGAAGAATCGTTTGCGAACAATTGTTTGCTCGCTCGCCGGTTGGCCGAGCGCGACGTGCGTTTCATTCAACTGTTCCACTGGGGTTGGGACTCACACGGTGCTGGTGCCAACGAAGCGATCAACAAAGGGTTCCACGATCGTTGCCGTGAAGTCGACCAGCCAATGACAACGCTGCTGAAAGATCTAGATCAACGTGGCCTATTGGAAGACACGTTGGTTGTCTGGGGGGGTGAGTTTGGACGAACGCCGATGCGAGAGAATCGCGGCGGTCGTGAGATGAAGTTGATTGGTCGCGACCACAATCCCGGCGCTTTCACGATGTGGTTTGCGGGCGGCGGAATCAAACCCGGCGTTTCGATCGGGCACACCGACGACATCGGTTATGAAGCGGTCGAGAACAAGGTTTCGCCTCACGACTTGCACGCGACGCTTCAGCATCTGCTGGGCATCGATCACCACAAGTTGACCTACATGAGCCAGGGATTGCCGCAACGATTGTCCAACGTCACCCAGCCGTCACGAATCGTCACGGACATGTTTGCTTGAACGGCGTCGCTCGCCTTCTCCCGAATACTTCGTTTTGGGAGAGGCGACTGAGCAAGATCAGAGTAGAACCGTTGTCCTCAACTGTTCCGTCTCGCAAGGTGCCGGCGGGAGGTTGGTTTCAAACTGTTTAAGCTTGGATCGGGCCGTTATCGCTCGCTCGGAGTGGAAGCCTGGCTGTCGTCTTCAAGGCAAACCGATCGGGCGACTGAAATCAGCCGCTTAGGCCAGGGTAGCGTTGTTGCAGTTCGGAGCGGGCTTCGGCGGCGCGGTCGGGTTTGCCGACTTTGGTCCACAGGTCCGCCAGTTGTTTCAAAGCTTCCGAGTGCGGGCCGGGGTGAGTGGAGAACATCAGCTGCGTGTGCAGGTAGGCCAGCAGGGCTCCTTGGTTGTCACCCATCGCCATGTAGCTGGCTCCTTGAGCGTTGTAGATCTCGGCGGCCGTCGCGGTGTCCGTCGGATTCAACTTCGCAATCAGTTCATTGACGATGTCGAGGGCTTCTTGTCCCTTGCCTTGTTTCGCGGTGGCGATAGCCAGAGCGGCTTTGGCAAGCGTTTGCAGGCGGGCACCCTCGGGCGACTGAACACCGATGCTGATAATCTTTTGCAAGTCGCTGGCGGCCTCGGCGTCTTTGTCCTGTTTCAGTTTGACGAGCGCATTGAGATACAGCGATTCGATTTTGGTTTCCGCCGAAGGCGCGTTGCGAGGCGATCCGTAGTACTTCGACGCTTGGTCGTAGGACTCCAGTTTGACCGCGAGGTCGCCCAGCAACTTGGCCGTTTCGTAGAAGTGCCAGGAGTTCGTGTTTTGCTTGATGAAGTTGAGTGCCGCGGTTACGGATGCACGCAGGTCACCATTGCCTGAGAGTGCCTGTTGGGCTTGGCAGTACATCACGTAGAAGTCAAAGTCAGCTTTCTGTGGCGTTCGATTCAGTTTGCTGGCATCGACCGTCTTGAATTCTGCGATCGCTTGGTCGAACTGGCTGTCGAGCGCGAATTCGCGGCCTTGCGTCAGGGCCCTGGGGTCACCTTGGAAACTGACCTTTTCGATTGCACCGGCGTTGAAGGTTTGGTCCTTGCCGGACACCGTCATCACGATGCCGCTCTTGCTGATGGATTTGATCTTTCCCAAAACGACGTCGCCACCCTCTGGGTACAGGCGATCGGTTTGGGCCATGGCGGGCGATGCAATCAGCAAGCCGAGCAGAACGGCACTGCAGCGAATCGAAAGACGAGCGGTGGGAATCATGGATGTCAGTGCTTGGAAAGTGAATGCAGGTTGGGAAGGCGTAGCGAAAGTCGTCAAGACTTTCGGCGGATCATGGTGACACTCAAAACTCTTGACGAGTTTCGCTCCTCCGGACATGGAGTTGACATGGAACGTCACTTCAGGCCCGTCACGGGTTGTCCAGCGGCTTGTTGAATTTGTCTTAGCAACGCGTCGAACTTTTGTTTTTGTTCCTGTCCGCCCATTTCTGGGTACAGGACGATCAGTCCGGTGATATCACGAATGGCTTGTTCAACGATGGCATCGTTGTTCATGGCTTTGCCTTGGAGGTAACGGCACAACGCGACGTGGTAACGAGATTCGAAGAAAATGTCTCGGAATTGTTCGTTTCGTTGGGTGAGTTGACTGATCCGGCCCCAGCCCCAAATGGTGTTCTTCTTGTCTGGCCCGGGGCGACCTCCGCTGAGTGCGGACTTGTAGGCTCGTCCGGCGAACTTGGGTGCCAACTCACCTGCCCATTGTTCGTACGTCAGTGCGGCTTCCTTTTGTGCGTCCAGCATCATCGATTTTTGCTTCAGTACGCTTTCAAGCTCATTGAGTGCTGCCGAGTATTCGCCTCGCAAGCGTTGTGTTTTGCCGAGCAGGAATCGATTGGTCAGTCCTGCTTCGGACGGATCTTTCAAACTCGTGAAGGTGTCGGCAGCCGATTTCAGCAACGCGGCGGCTTGCCCTTCGGCCTTCTTTTGGCCGGGCGCCATGGAAGCTTCACCGAGTTCCATGAGGGTTTGCCCGACCCATTGCAAGGTGGCTTTGTCGTCGGTTGAATCAGCAATGCGAGTCAAGAAAACTTGGAACGCATCGATGAGCTTTGCTTTTTTGGCCGGAGGTGCTGTGTCGAGTTGTTGGCGGATGTCGTTTGCCAGCGAAACAAATGTGCTGACCAAACGTTTTTGGCCGTCGGCTCCTTGGGCATTCTCACGCAGAGCATCGATTGCGCCGGCCGCACGGTCCAGCAACTTGTCCGAGTCTCCGTCGCTGGTCGTCATCAGCCCGACGACCGCTTGCAGTTCGGTGCGATACAGATCAGAGATCATGGCAGCGGAGGGAGCATCCATCTTGGATCGATTGGTGATCGGCCCGTACTTCGGATGGTCGAGCGTCTTGACCGCTTTGTCGGGGGCACCGGTTCGGACTCGGATCTTGGCCAATGTGAGTGCCGCTTGGAAGGCTTCCATCGACACCAAGCCGCCGGTGATTCCGTCGAGTCCCTTTTGAAGTTCCTTGGCAGCGGCCTGCATTTGAGATTGAGCTTGGTCGTTCTTCTCTTCCGAAATCAGGCGAATGGAATCGTTCCACAGTGATTGGCCGAGCAGGCGAGCCAGCATGAATTTTTGTGGTCCGTCGGCCATTTCGTCGATCAGTTTTCGACTGCCGTCAAAGTCATCGTTGCTGAGTGCCAAACGCACCATGATGTCTTGTGCGGCCGCGGCTTTGGGGTCATCGGGCCAGATGCGGACCAAGTAATCGCCAACAGATTGCAGTTCTTTAAGCCAGTACTCCGCTTCGCGATCGCCTGATTGAGTGATCAGTTTTTGGGCGGACCCCAGCGCCAGGACTCCGCCCACCAACCCCGCGTCGGTTCCCGGAGCGTTCTGGGCAAGGAAACGGCCTGTCACAAAGCTGTCGCGGAAGTGCTCTTCTTGTTGCAGCAGGAACGTCAGGAACTTGCGGGCTTCGTTGACCTGCATGGTGTCGGATTCAGAATGGATCATCGACAAGCCGCGACGGAGGATGATCACGCCGGTTTTTCGAGCGTCAACGAGGGAGTCTTCGACTTCCTTGATTTGGTCGGCGGGGGCTTTGTCTGCTTGAAGCTGTTGCAGTTGTTCGCTTAGCAATTGTGCTGTTTGGACCAATTGGTTGGCGGAACTGAAGGCTTCATCAAAGTTAGCTGGATCGTCCGCCGTGGGAAGTTCCACCGTTTCGTCGCTAGATTCCACCCCGAGTTCAGCGAGCAGCGTTTTGGTTTCCTCGGTGTGCGGACCTTCAATCTTTCTGGCGGACAGCAGCAGTTGTCGGGCGTCACTGGTCGCTCGAGTTCGCTCGTTGGGTTTGGTGTCCTTCTCGTCTTTGCTCTTGGCGATGAACGCTTTGGCAAGTTCGATTCTGAGTTCTTGTGCAATCGGCAATCGTTTCTCGTTTGGGCGCAGAGTTTTCTCGAACTCCTCACCTTGTTTGATGGCGTCTTTGTAGTTCGGTGGGTCTTCGGCGAGTGCGAGTTTGATCAGACCGATCGTGGCACCGATTTTGGGTTCGCGAAGCGGATCGGCGTCCTGCTGCTCCAGCATTCGCGTGTAGCTTTCGATCGCTTTGTTCTTTTGACCGAGCAAGCGTTCGATGTCGCCACGTTTGTGATAGGCGGACGCGCCGATGATGTACTTTTCATACTTTTCGCTGAGTTCGACCATCTCAGCGAGCGCTTTCTTCAGCAGTTCCTTGCCGTCTTTGGATGGATTCTCAAATGTCTTGGCGCCCATCAATTGAGCTTCGCCCGTGTTCTGGCGAGCGAGCAAGTACTCGAACCGATACTGGTCTCGCAGAGCTGCCTTCTCGGGATCTTTGGCCGGATCGATCTTGGCACCCTGCATGCCCTCCAGTTTGGTTTTCAGATCCGTTTGGATGTCGCTGAAGGTTTTGGCGGCCTTGGCATAGGTCGCCCGAGCCTTTTTTCTTTTGCCCGAATCCAGGTCACCGCTCATGTATTGAGCGGCACGAACCATTTGCAATTTGCCCAACATCGAACGTGCTTCGCTGGCTCGTTCGTGCGACGAATTGGCATCCACGTAGGCCTGCAATTCCGACTCGGCTTTTTCGAATGCTTGATCGCGTTGGCTGGTGCTTCGGGAGGCGATGGCAGCGTCGATCGACGTTTGGGCTTTCTCCAGCGGAATTGCGGAGATCAGTTGGGGATCCACACCAGGGATATTCGGCAGCCGATCCAGGTACACATCGGCCATGTCGTAATAGCCGGCCGAACGCAGACGTTTCAAAAATTCTTCGGCGGGTTCACCTTCGGCAGCAACGTTGGACGATGAGTGCAGGGAAGAACAGACGAACATCGCCGCGACGACCCGAATGGCTAGTCGAGATCGGCGACGGGACGATGGAATCGGTACTGGCATCATGGGTGCAGACGAGAGGGGAGAAGAGCTTCGGATGGTTGTGCCGCGACCCTTGCGGTTGTATTGCATCGCAAAAGACTAGATTAAAGTGCGAAAGTACCGGTAGCAACCTTTTGCGGCCGGATGTGTCCACGAATCCAATGCGTGACCATGCGTATTCCCAACGAAATCAATCGTGACAATCTCTATCGTCGACGCGGGCGAGGCGGCCTTCCCACCCAAACTTACCGGCGGCTGTTTCGGTTGATGCTGGCGTTGGTGTTGGTCCTGATGGTGATGAAGCAAGCGGCACGTCCTGGGGTGTATGCGATCTTCTTTCCCGAGACGATGGTCCCGGTCCAAGCGGAGACAGCCTCGCGTTTGACGGATAAAACCGACGCGAACGAGACTGCCTCGGAGTGGGAAACGGTCCAGGCAGCTGTCACGGAGCAGATTCTTTCAGAAGACCAAACGCTTGAGGACGGCGAACGTACTCCCACCCGAATGGAGCAGGAGTCGTTGATCGCTCAGGTGGACGACGGAACCGTGTGGCGGGCGGCCGATCAGCCCGCTTTGTGCGCGACTTTGGCTCTGCATCGATCACCGAAAGCTTGGTCGGCGGAGCCACCCTTTGAGCCCGTGTTGGATACGGGACTGCTGCCACTGTTGCAGCAGCCGGATGTTTATCGAGGCCGAACGGTGCGCGCGACCGGGACGCTGGTGCGGATTGTGTCGGTGCAAGCCAACGCGAACCAATGGGGAATCGACCGGTACTGGGATTGTTGGTTGCAACCGGATGACGGAAGCCTACGGCCTTGGTTGGTCATCGTTCCTGAATTGCCCAGTGGGATTCGTGAACTGGTGCCTGACCTGGCGAGTGATCGAACGTCCAGCGGTGCGGTGGACGTGAAGGCGCCGTTGCCCACAATCGTCATCGAAGGCGAATTCCTGAAACGGCTCTCGTATCAATCTGCCGATGGAGTGGAGCTCACGCCCGTCGTGGTTGGCCATGTGCAAGCGGTCCGGTCCAACGGCAACCCCGTCGTCGGGGCGGCGATTCAGTCGTTGGCATCGAACAGTCCGGTCGAGCAGTCGCCGAAGAAATCTCGTTCGCTTTCGCTGGGGATGATTGTTTTGATCGCGACTGCGATTGGGATCGCGATCGGAGCCTTGGTGATGTGGCGTTCAGCGGTCGCGCACCGGCGTCTGCGAGCCAAACGCCAGCAGGACCATGTCACTTTGCCGCTGTTGGTCTTCGTGGCGTTGGGGGGCGTATCGTTGACCGCGAATCAGGTTTGGGGTGTCGCACCGCAGGCGGACGCTGCTGTTCAAACAAAAGAGGTGGAAGCCTCTGCAGGTGCCTCGTCGCTGCTGGACGTGTTGTCAGGGTTTGATGTCGAGCGATTGAAACGACTCGCAGATCGGATGCGGTCAAAAGGCAGTGACAACGCGGCCAGAGAAGAACAGGCCAAGTTGGTGTTTCGGTTGAAGCGGTTGTCGGAATCCACCTTGGATCAGCGGAACCCCAAATCAGATGCCGCCTCAATCTCCGTGGGCGATGCCGTTGAGATCGATGGGGCAATTGAATCGCTTCAGTTTGTGTCGGTCCCGAAGGAGCTGACGGAGTTTTTGGGGCTGCGGCAGTTAGTGGAATTGGTTTTGGTTGATGAAGCGGGGATGCGAACGCAGGTGGTTGCGGCGCCGTTGCCCAAGCAGGCCGCGGTGGGGGACCGGTTATCGGGCGTGGGCGTTTCGCTGCACGACAGCGACGAAACACCAGCCGTGGTCATGGCTGGGAATCTCCGTTGGCATCCGGTGCAGCCCGAGACGCTTGGTTGGCAAGTGCTCAGCGAGTTGAACGTGGACATCTCTCGGTTGCCTGAAATTGTCGCCCTCAGTCGACGACCTTTGATGGACGCGGACTCACAGGTTTTCTTTTCGATGATTGGGGCGGCAGAACAAGCCGGTTCCATTCCTGTTGGCACCGAACCGCTCGGGCCGCTCGCGTCTGCCATGCGGTCTTCGGCGGTTGAGGCCGGACCAACGGATCTGTTGAAGGAGCCGCAAAAGTGGATCGGGCAGTGGATTCGGATCGATGTCGAAACGGTCCGGTGGACCCGCGTCTCGGTAGAGCTGGATGCTCGAGCTCAGCAGGTCGGCAGTGACTACTACTATCAGATCGACGCGATGGGGGACCTTGGCAACGTGCAGTTGAAGATTGCGACGGAGG